>CALBUI010000088.1 GCA_937968125.1 uncultured Anaerolineales bacterium
CCGTTCCGCGAACCGAAAGATATCCCCGAGACAGTGATCGAAGCCAGCGGTAGTGCTTCTGCCGCCGCGCAGCTGCTCGCACCTGCCCGCTTCAGTTTGGCAAAATTCCCAGAATACCCATCAGAGCGAGATCAGGCAGAAGAAAGCCAACGAACTGGTGTCTTCGTCTGTCACTGCGGCAGCAATATCGGCGGATATTTGGATGTGCCTTCGGTGGCTGAATTTGCCCGTTCCTTGCCCGGTGTTGTTCATGCCGAGGACAATCTCTACACCTGTTCCCAAGACAGCATAGCCCATATCATCCAACAGGTGATCGATCTGGACCTCAACCGGGTGGTTGTCGCCTCCTGCACCCCATTGACGCACGAACCGCTATTCCAGGATGCCATTCGCCAGGCCGGGCTCAACCCGCACCTGTTCGAAATGGCCAACATCCGCAACCAGTGTTCCTGGGTTCACTCGGATGATTGGGATGGGGCAACCGAAAAAGCGAAGATTCTAGTCCGCATGGCAGTCGCCCGAGCCTCCTATCTGGAGCCTTTGTCCACCACTGAAGTGCCCGTCAACCACACTGCGTTAGTTGTTGGCGGCGGGGCGGCAGGTATGACGGCTGCAATCACCCTCGCCGAACAGGGTTTTCCAGTTCACATTATCGAACGTGAGGCCGCCTTGGGAGGCAACCTCCGTTATTTGCAGTATTTCGTCGAGAATCTCCCCAACCAGGTGGGGGAACACATTCCCCCTGCCGAATTTCTCGATTCTCTGGTTGATAAAGTTCTCGATCATCCACTGATCACTGCCCATTTAAACACCGAACTGGTGGACACCAGCGGCTTCAAGGGCAATTTTGCATCGCAGCTCATCTCCGATGGGGTTCCACTTGAAGTGGACCACGGGGTGACTATCGTCGCCACTGGCGGTGTTGAGTACCGGGGAGACGAATACGGTTACGGTCAGGATGATCGCATCCTCACCCAGCTGGAGTTCGAGAACTTCCTATCTAAAGGTGAAGATGTTTCTGACATCAATTCAGTCGTCATGGTGCAGTGCGTTGGTCCAGCGGAAAAATTCTGCAGCCGGCTGTGCTGCACCACCGCCTTGAAGAATGCGCTGAAACTCAAAGAAATCAACCCCGATGCCGAGGTGAGCATAATTTACCGCGACATCCGCACATACGGTTTCAAGGAGAAGCTCTACACCCAGGCCCGGAAGGCTGGTGTCCGCTTCATCCAGTATGAATTTGACCGCAAGCCAGAGGTGGTACATCTGGCAGAAAGTTCACCCGAGTCGGATCAAGGACCACTCAAAATTAAAGTCTGGGAACCGATCCTCGACAGAGAACTTGAGCTTGATCCCGATTTATTAGTCCTCAGCACACCCATCGTCCCTTCACCGGGCACCCGGGAGCTCGCCAGCCTGTTGAAATTATCCTTGAATATGGATGGTTTCTTCCTCGAAGCCCATGTCAAATTGCGACCGGTCGATTTTGCTGCTGAGGGCGTATTCATGGCCGGGCTGGCACATTATCCAAAATTCCTGGACGAGACCATCGCCCAGGCCCAGGCAGCGGCGTCAAGAGCAGCCATCATATTGTCCAAAGAGACAATCCAGACCAACGCCCGGGTAGCCATCGTCGATCCACAGGCCTGCGTCGGCTGTCTGACCTGTGTGCGCATCTGTCCCTACGATGTGCCCCAAGTGGAAGCCAATTTAAGCGGCGTCGGCAATATCCTCGGGGCGGCATTTATCGAACCAGCCATATGTCACGGCTGCGGGACCTGCGTCTCCGAGTGCCCTGCCCGTGCTATCCAGCTGATGCATTCAAATGATATGCAGGTTATGGCCAAGCTGGATGCCTTGTTTGAGAAGGAGCCTTCACAGACAGGATTCGTGCCATTATCCAGTATTGGGGTGAAGAAATGAGCCAGCAGCCGGAGATCGTCGCTTTTTGCTGTCATTACTGCGCCTACGCCGCGGCAGACCTGGCCGGTTCAATGCGCCTGGAGTATCCCCAATCGATCAAGGTCGTTGAGCTGCCCTGCACGGGGAAGCTGGATGTGCTTTATGTTTTGAGGGCTTTTGAGGATGGTGCCGACGGTGTAATGGTGGCTGGTTGACTGGAGGGCGACTGCCATTACCTGGAAGGTAATCTCAACGCCCGCCGGCGAGTTGAATATTTGCAGAAGCTGTTGGATGATATTGGCCTGGGCGGACGTAGAATCCGCATGGTCAACCTGTCTTCGGCAATGGGCAGCCAATTTGCTACATATACCGAAGAGATGGCCGCCGAGATCGAACAACTGGGACCGAATCCACTGAGACTCAACGGTAACGAGGTTGACAACTCAGGTTAAGAGAAAATTTATTGAGAGAAATCGATTTGGAGACAATAATTAGCAATTATCACCTTACTAACAAATTTTTAGAGGAGCGACAAATATGATTGTTGCAGAACAAAAATCACTTGATGAGATCAAATCACTTATCGGGACTTCCGACAACATCCTGGTGGTTGGCTGCGGCACCTGTGTGACAGTATGTTTCGCGGGAGGTTCGCGGGAAGCAGCCATTTTGTCTTCATCGTTACGGATGTCTTCCAAACTAGATGGTGTCTCCCGTAACGTAGCCGATGTGACTGTCCAGCGGCAGTGCGAATGGGAATATTTAGACGCTATCTCTGACCAGATATCCGAGGTAGATATCGTGCTCTCCCTTGGCTGCGGGATCGGCGTCCAGGCCATCGCCGAGCATTTCCCCAATACGTGGGTGGTGCCTGGTCTGAATACAACTTTCCTCGGTTTACCCACCGAACAAGGAGTCTGGGCCGAACGCTGCGCCGCCTGTGGAGATTGCGTCCTCGGTCTAACCGGCGGCATCTGCCCCATTGCCCGTTGTTCAAAATCGCTCCTCAACGGTCCTTGTGGTGGTTCTGAAGATGGTCACTGCGAGATCAGCCCGGAAACAGATTGTGCCTGGCAGTTGATATACGATCGTTTGGAAAGCATGGATAAACTCGAAGTCCTCATGGACTTGCAAACCCCGAAAAACTGGCAGACCTCTCGGGATGGTGGACCCCGCAAGATCGTCCGCGAGGATTTGCGCCTGGCCAGTGAGCAGGAGTAGAAAATGACAACCAATCCAAGTGACAACGGATATTTAGCAGGTTCCACCCTCGAACGGGTCTTACGGGCTGGTCACTTCGCGGTGACTGGCGAGCTGGGTCCACCGCAGAGCGCTGACAGGGAGATCATCGGTAAGAAAGCCGCCATGTTAATGGGTTATTGCGATGCAGTCAATATTACCGATAACCAGACTGCAATCGTGCGGATGTCCAGTATCGGCGCCGGCGCCCTGGTCGTCCAGGAAGGTTTAGAACCGGTGATCCAGATGACCTGCCGTGATCGCAACCGGCTGGCCATTCAAAGTGATTTACTCGGCGCTTATGCCCTGGGCATGCGTAATTTGCTCTGCCTCTCGGGAGATCACCAATCCTTTGGGAACCACCCCACCTCTAAGAACGTGTTTGATATCGACTCAGTCCAGCAGATCCAGATGGTGGCAGATATGCGCGATGAAGCCATCTTTCAATGCGGCGATAAGATGAAGGGTCAAGAACCGCGTTTCTTTATCGGTGCTGCTGCAGCGCCGTTCGCCGACCCGCTTGATTTTCGCCCCTACCGGCTGGGCAAGAAAGCCAAAGCGGGAGCTGATTTCATCCAAACCCAGCTGATCTATGATTTAGAAGCCTTCAAGGTTTTCATGGAGAAAGTGCGAGATCTCGGTGTTCACGAGGAAACTTACATCTTGGCTGGCGTCGGTCCATTGAAGAGCCCTGGGATGGCAAGGTACATGAAAAACAACGTGCCTGGAATCCTGATTCCGGACGAGATGATCACCCGCATGACTCAGGCTGGCGCACCCTGGAAGGACATCCCCAAGGATGAATTGACCAAGGAAGATAAGAAAGCTCGTTCATCCGCCTGGAAGGAGACCGGCATTCAAATCTGCATTGAGTTGATCCAGGAACTCCAGGAGATCGAAGGGGTGGCCGGTGTTCATATTATGGCCATTGAATGGGAAGCCGCAGTAAAACCGATCGTTGAAGGCGCCGGTTTATACCCGCGCCCGGTTGTCTCCGAACAACCAGCTTGATCTTCACCCTTGTATCGAGGAGGACATTAGTGAGCAAATCACCACCTACAGAAAGTGAAGGAATGCAAATTAATTCCGATCTGGCCGAGCGGATTCAAGAAGAACTGGGTCAGAACGTTTACCTTTGTTACCAGTGTGTAAAGTGCACAAGCGGCTGCCCGGTTGGAAAATATTTTGACTGGCAACCGAATCAAATTATGCGCGCCGTACAGCTTGGCCAGGAAGATATTGCCCTCGAGGCGCAAACTCCGTGGCTGTGCGCCTCCTGCCAGGCCTGCACGACCCGCTGCCCCCAGGATCTGGACATCGCCGCCATCATGGATTTCCTGACTCGTGAAGCCCTCGATCATGGTATCAAGCCACCCATCCAAGAGGTGGATAACATGAACAAGGCTTTCTTGAGGGAAGTTCGTCTTTGGGGTCGCTCGTACGAGCTAGGCTTGATGGCCGAATTGAAGCTGCGCAACATTCGCACGCATCCCATCACCGAAGACCTGGACATGGGCTTCAAGATGATCGCCAAGAATAAGTTCCCTTTTATCCCCACCTATACCCGACCTCCACGCAATGTGAAACCGATTCCCGGGTCGAGCAAGGCGATCGCGTATTACCCTGGCTGTTCGCTCCATGCTACCAGTCCTGAATTCAACACCTCTACCAAGGCAGTGGCTGAAGCGTTGGACCTTGAATTGATCGAACCAGAAGGTTGGCTTTGCTGCGGCAGTTCTTCAGCCCACCGAGCTGATCCAGAAGCTGCGTTACGCTTACCAATGGAAAATCTTTCATTAATCGAGCAGAGCGGCTTCAGCGAAGTCACGATGCCCTGTGCAGCTTGCTTCAACCGCCACAAAGCTGCCCAGTTCGAAATTCGGCATGATCCCGATCAAAAATCCACTCTTGACGAGAGCATTGGTTACAGCTATAAGGACTCAGTTAAAGTTAACTCCCTCGGTGAAACCATCCTCGAGCATCTGGGCACGGAGCAAGTATCTGACAAGGTGAGGCAGCCTTTGGAAGGCTTGAAAGTGGTTTGTTATTACGGCTGCTTGCTCACCCGGCCGCCCCAGATCACGGAATCACCTAATCCAGAAAATCCCACCGAATTAGACGACCTGGTGGGAGCTTTAGGGGCCGATGTGATCGACTGGTCATATAAGACCACCTGCTGTGGGGCCGCCCATTCCCTTACCCGCCGGGATATCGTATTTGACTTGAGCAGCACCTTGATCGAAGAAGCCCGCCGGGCTGGTGCGGATGCGATTGTGGTGGCTTGCCCGTTGTGCCATACCAATCTGGATGCACGCCAATTCCAGATGGGGTTGGATTTCGAACTGCCCATCATCTACTTCACCCAATTGATGGCTTTGGCATTAGGTCTCCCACAAAAAGATGCTGCTTTGAATAAGAATCTCGTCGATCCGAAACCTTTGCTGAAGGAGAAGGGTATTTTGGCATAGCTATATAACCAGATCAATCGTTTGATTGATCCAAAGTCGCCAGATTTTCAACACTTCATCTCCTCTCCTTTGTTATCCCCGCACTGCATGGTGCGGGGAAATGCTTTGGCTCTCAGGGTTTACTCTTTGAGCTCTGCTCGAAGGGGATTTGTAAACCCCCGTTCGATCAGCTTGCCGGAATGCAAATCCGGCAAGAGCACAAAAAAAACTGCTTTTGTAATATGTTTACTATTTTTATTCAGGTATAAAAGGTGATTTTTGTCCCTTGCTATTTAATGGTAATTCCATTACCTTTTGAGATAGTTGGACACCCATTTAATGGGACTGATTTGAGTATACTCATTGATTATGAATAAGATTAATTGGCTGCCGGATGGACCAAAACCGGACCTGTTAGGAAAACGTTTAGAGCAGCTGCGCAGCCAGCTGCAAGTCCAGGAACCTGAGCTTTTGTCGAAGAGAACTGGCACGACTCTGGATCAACAAAGCGGGGAATTTCAATTCAAAACATGGGATCGCCAGATCATCTTGAAATTCCCCCAGCTGATCGCCTATGACGCTCAAAGCAGTTCAGAGATCGGCGGCAGCTCTCTGGCGATGATCCTTTATTATTTCGCCACCTGTGATGGTACGCAACCTACAGGGAACTGGATCTCTTTTTCTGAGCTGACTGATGGTCGTTTCTACAACCAAGCTTTCCAGGGATATACCGGTGGTAAATTAGGCCAGGTGTTGGGAAACAACTTCGATCTCTTCTGCCAGGCAGCTGAACGCGCCCGCGGTGAGCGAGTATACCTGTTGGGTGATGCCGCCTACCAGTTCTATGTTTTACCAAAAGTCAGTTTGCTCTTGATTACCTGGCAGGGAGATGAGGAGTTCAATGCCACCTACCAGGTTCTGTTCGACGAAACCATCAACCATCATTTACCCACGGATGCCAGCGCCATCACCGGCAGCATGTTAACCGGACAGGTAATCGGTGCAATGGAGAAAATCAATGAAAATCGCAATTAGTGGTAAAGGAGGGGTTGGAAAAACGACATTAGCCGCCTTACTGGCCCAGGTTTATGCTGAGCAGGGTCGCAACGTCCTGGCAGTAGACGCTGATCCCTCTCCCTGCCTGGCTGGCGCCTTAGGTTTCCCGGCGGATGAACGTGCCCAGCTGCATCCCATCTCAGAGATGGATGAATTGATCTACGAACGCACCGGGGCTAAGCCAGGAACGACTGGCGGCTTTTTCACCATCAATCCTCAGGTCGATGACATCCCCGATCGGTTTAGCGTCCAATACAGGGATGTTCGGCTGCTCGAGATGGGTTCAGTCGATACCGGTGGTACTGGCTGCATCTGCCCCGAAAGCGCCATGCTCAAATCGCTCTTCACCCACCTACTTTTCCGCAAAGATGATTTACTGATCCTGGATATGTATGCCGGTGTCGAGCACCTTGGCCGGGCGACGGTTGATTTTGTGGATGCCATGCTGATCGTTGTTGAGCCCACCCGTCGAAGTCTTGGGACCGCCTCCCAAATTAAGGCATTGGCGGAAGATATTGGTTTGACCCGTTTTTGGCTGGTCGGCAACAAGGTCCGGAATGAAGCGGAGACTGAATTCTTGAAGACTGAGACACCTGGTATCCCGCTGCTTGGCATTCTTCCAGCGGATATGGGAGTCCAAGAGGCGGACCGATTGGGTATTCCAGTTTATGATCATGTCCCGGCATTGCGCCTGGCCGCTGAGCAAATTGCGGAGGAACTAGAAACCGAAATTGATAAAATCAAGTCAATCTAATCATTCATTTACACATGATAGCTAAATCCATATGATCTGCATTGTAGTTTAGAGCCTGCCCTGGAAAAACGGATGCCTAGTACCCGTATTATGAATTGAAACGCCCACAAGAGCCACCGCCTCTGGTGGGTCAGCCCCTCGGTCCGTCCGACCAAGGACGGGGCTATACTACAAAAGATTTTCTAATATTAGGTAAATATCATTGGTACAATTTTTGAGAACGACCTTAGAGGATACTAAAACATGACCACAACTATCGCTCTTGCTGGAAAAGGCGGCGTTGGAAAGACAACCATTGCCGGGATGGTGATTAAATACCTGGCCCAATCTCAGGATGGCGCCATACTGGCCATTGATGCTGATCCCAGCAGCAACTTAAACATGGTCCTGGGATTGGATCTGGAATGGACGGTGGGAGATATCCGGGAGGACATGCTCACCCAGGTGAAGACATCTTTGACCGCACAGGGAGCAGCAATGGGAGCTCTACCAGGGGGCGTATCCAAACACGAGTACCTGGATTATGAGATCCGCTCGTCCCTGGCTGAAGGCAATCATTTCGACTTAATTGCCATGGGTCGTTCAGAAGGCCCCGGCTGCTACTGCGCAGTAAACCACAACCTGCGTGATGTCGTCGACAGCATCAGCAAGAATTATCGCTATGTGGTCATCGATAATGAGGCTGGCATGGAGCACCTCAGCCGGCGGACTACCCGGGATGTGGAGCACATGCTAGTGGTCACCGATCCAACCCAGAGGGGTTTAGTGGCTGCACAACGCATTGGCGATTTGCGCAACGAGCTCGACATTCGAGTCGAAAATGCGTATTTAATCGTCAACCGGCTCTCAGGTGAGATGCCACCTGCCCTGCAAGAGGCGATCGAAAATCTGCCCATCCCGCTTTTGGGCGTCGTACGCTCAGACAATGAACTGATGGATTTCGAATTCAGCGGTCGCCCATTGATAGAATTAGGAGATGATTCGCCCGTCTATCGCAGCGTGGCGGGCATGATGTCGCAGATAATCGATTAATCCGGCTCAAAAGGAATTTCTAAAAAGATCTTGTCCAAACAATTTCATCCTGAGGAGCCCATCAGTGCTTCAGGATAAACTTCGCGACGAGGATTCTCCAATCTGGTAGTTATAAAATCCAGTCTCCACGGAGATTCTTCGATCATACCTCGCTCAGAATGACAAATCCTTCTTATCGAAAAGAGAAAACACCCGGCTCAAATTTAAAGCCGGGTGTTTGAGTCTATGTTCAGGTCAAGATTAGAACAATCCGACCACCTTTCCGGTCTCCAGGTCTAGGTCAACATCATAGAACACCGGGCGAGTTGGCAATCCGGGCATAGTGCTCATCTTGCCGACCAGCGGGTAAAGGAATCCCGCGCCCACCGAGGCTCGAATATCACGGATGGGAACCGTAAATCCTGTCGGTACGCCTTTGAG
>CALBUI010000089.1 GCA_937968125.1 uncultured Anaerolineales bacterium
CTTAAACTTCATCACAATATTGTGATATGCAGTAAATTCCCTGATACCGTACTTTCCACATGCCCAATATTGGATCGTGTAATCGCCTTTTGCAATGGTGTAATCTTTGGATTCATCCCTGCCAAATGTAAAGACGTATGTCGAAGGTCCAGTGAAAATCGAAAATACATTGGAATCCAATTCGTTTGTCAAAGTTACCTTCACAATTTTCAATGTATTCGTGATGTTGACCACATGAGGTGAAGTCGGTGGATTCAAAGCATTGGCTCCACACACTGGTAAGAGCAGTTTGGTGTGTTTGGTCAGATCAATTGTTGAAGTATCCCTTGCTCCACAATAACTGACTTCCTTGTCATACTCACCCCGCTCGACTGTGAAAGTTCTCGTCTCTCCAGGTTTGATCACGAAGTAATAGAATGATGGGCCATCCAACCAAAGGTAAGCAGTACTTGTTGAATCATTCTCGACCTTCAATGCCACCAAATCCGACTTCTCATTTACTGAGGCAATATTTGACGAACCCGGCAGCTGCACAGCCGCGGTAAGTAAGATAAAGATCGTCAAGCTAATCATCACAAGTGTTTTATTTTTTGACATTTGTCAGCACCTCCTCGGAAAGTTACTGATTATTCGTAATGTCCGTTGGTTTAATACTATCAGAAATGGGCAAATAATCCAATATGCCAAGTTACCTAGTATCCAATATCCATTATCTAGTATGCAATATCTAGTATCCAATATCTAGTATCTAATACAAAGATTCAACCGTCCAAAAGCTCCGCCCCGGCCAAAGCTTCTATCACTCCGATCACTGCTGAATTATCTTGCTCGCTCATACCCATCTCAAGCATGGCATTGAACAGCTGGGTGTGCACGGATGTTGATGCCAGAGGTATGCCATATAACCGCGCTGTATCAAGCACGATACCCAAATCTTTGGCCTGCATGTAGGCCTTAAATCCGGGTTCCCGGTTTCCGGCGAACAATCGCTGTGGTTTTACATCCAGGGTCCAGCATTGTGCAGCGCCTCCCTGAATTGCTTCCACAACTTTCTCGGGATCGGCGCCTGCTTTTCGAGCAAATATCAATAATTCACCCAGGGCAACCATTTGAGCTGCCACCATGATTTGGTTGGCGGCTTTGGCAATTTGTCCAGCACCTGCTTCGCCAACATGCGTAATCGTCTTCCCCATGGCTTCCAGGACCGGTCTGGCCTGCTCTAATGCTTCACTTGGACCGCCAACCATAATCGCTAAAGTGCCTTGTTTAGCGCCGATGTCACCCCCACTCACTGGCGCATCTAAACAGGAAATCCCTTTGGTACCAAGTTTCTCAGCCACTAATCGAGATGTAGCGGGTTTTATTGTTGAATTATCGATGAAAATCAACCCTTGGTGTGCCCCTTCGATAATCCCATTTGAGCCGAGCGCGACCAGCTCAACATCTGGTGAATCTGGCAGGTTTGTGATAACTATGTCCACATTTTTTGCGACTTCTGCCGGCGAGTTCGCTGGTTGTGCCCCTTCAGCTGTTAGCTCCCGAATCGCACCCTGGCTGCGATTGTGTACCACAAGCGGGAATCCGGCTTTGAGAATGTTGCGTGCCATGGATTTGCCCATCAATCCTAATCCGATATAACCCACTTTCATCATGTGTCTCTCCTTAATGTGGAATGTTTATGCATGAAAAGATACTATTTGCTCTTCAATTTCCAATAACCTGCAAGCTAATTTACGATCGGTGTGCTTTATGCTAGAATGAGTTCGCATTTTGAAGAATGTGAGATATTTTACAACAGAAACGGAGCAGGTATGCCTTTAGACATTGTCGTTGGCACACAATGGGGAGATGAGGGGAAAGGGCGCTTTGTGGACTTGCTGGCAGCAGGGGCAGATTACGTCGCTCGATATAATGGTGGGGACAATGCCGGGCACACGGTAAACGTAGGTCAGCAAATCTTCAAACTTCACTTAATCCCTTCAGGAATTATTCATCCTCACACTGTTGCACTGATTGGGAACGGCGTCGCCGTCAATCCTAAGGTGTTAATCACCGAAATGGAGACTTTGGTTGAGTCTGGAATTGAAATTTCGCCAGAGCGTTTGATCCTCTCCTATGCTGCGCATATGATCACACCAGCCCATCTCGCTTTAGATGAGGCCCAGGAAAAAGCCCGGGGAAACGCCAAAATTGGCACCACCCTGCGCGGCATTGGTCCTGCATATACCAGCAAAGTTGCCCGTCATGGTTTACGACTGGTAGATATGCTCAATGAAGCGAATTTTGACCACGCAGTTGAAGTTCATGTGAAAGAAATCAACCACCAGCTGACAAGCTTGTACGGAGCAGAACCACAGGACCCAGGAAAGGTAGCCGATGAACTTAAAGGATATGCCGTTAGAATTGTTCCTCATATCGGCGATATATCTTCTACTTTGTACGATGCTTTGGGAGCTGGTCGCCGCGTTCTTGCGGAAGGTGCTCAAGGCACATTACTCGACCTCGATCATGGAACATATCCTTTCGTCACTAGTTCTACACCCACCGCGCCAGGAGCCCTGGTGGGTCTTGGACTTGGACCTGGATATGAAGAACGGGTGATCGGCGTGACCAAATCCTTCCAATCTCGAGTTGGCTCGGGTCCCTTTCCAACCGAATTGAGCGGAGACCTGGCGAACCGTCTGCGCGGTACAGGTGAACAACCCTGGGACGAGTTCGGAACGACAACTGGCCGACCGAGAAGGGTTGGCTGGCTTGACCTGGTCCTTCTGCGTTATGCAGTCCGCATAAATGGCATCACCGAACTCGCCTTGACAAAACTGGATATCCTATCTGGATATGAGCGTATTAAGATCTGTATTGGCTATCGTCAAGGAGATAAGGAATTCTCCAAACTGCCTTTTGGACCAAGTGATTTGTCTGGCTTCGAACCGCTCTATGAAGAAATCCCCGGCTGGCAGGAAGTGATTAGAGATGCCCGCAAATGGGAAGATCTTCCTGCAGAAGCGAGATCATATATTCTGAGAATTGAAGAATTGATTGGAATTCAAATTCGATTAGTTTCTGTCGGTCCAGAACGCGAGCAAGTCGTAGAAATTTCCTAGCATTTCATCGCACATCACAAACCACATGGAGGTTGCAATGCGCAAAAAGGTCACCTTGATTACCGGGGTAAGTGGAGAAGTTGGACTTGCTCTGGTAAAGAGTCTCGCCGAAACGGGAAACAATGGCCTGCTCACCTTAGACATTCGCCCCATCCCAGCTGAGTATGAACAATATTCAGAACATATCCAGGGAGATATCCTGGATAAGGCGTTGCTAAACCGGTTGGTCAGCGAGTATGAGATCGTCTCGATATTCCACATGGCAGCCTTACTATCCACGCGCGGCGAGTTCACCCCGGTTGCTGCCCATCAAGTAAATGTGGAAGGGACCATGGGGCTTCTACAGCTTGCCGCTGAACAATCTGAATGGCGCGGCGATCCGGTTATGTTCATCTTCCCCAGTTCAATCGCCGTTTACGGAATGCCGGATCTCGAGACGAAAAAACAATATCCTCGAGTGCGTGAATGGGAATGGAATTATCCTATCACGATGTATGGTTGTAACAAGCTGTACTGCGAAATGCTCGGCACTTATTTCTGCAGCAATTACCGCCAGCTCGCGGCTGAGCGACCACAAATGCTTGATTTCCGCTGTGTGCGGTTCCCGGGCTTAATCAGCGCATTTACTGTTCCCAGTGGCGGCACCAGCGATTATGGTCCTGAGATGCTGCACGCCGCAGCCAAGGATGAGCCTTACGCAGCCTTTGTCCGGCCGGATACGCAGATCTCATTTATGGCCATGCCAGATGCCATCAAGGCACTGCTCCTGCTCTCTAAAGCACCTAAAAACGACCTCAACCGCATGGTCTATAATGTGACTAGCTACAGTTTGACCGCAGAACAATTTCGTGACCAGGTGATGAAATCGTTTTCGGGAGCGAAAATAGAATTCAATCCGGACCTCAAGCGTCAGCGCATTGTGGATACATGGCCGGCCGATCTGAATGACAACGATGCCCATCGCGATTGGGGCTGGGAGCCCAGCTACGATATTGAAAGATCGTTCGAGGAATACCTGGTCCCCAACATTCTCCGTCGCTACCGGAATTGATAACCAGAAGTATTTCCCTGAAGGGTTAATGATAATCACTTTTAGCCTTGATAAATTACCCGGGGTATGAGTCAACGAATCCAATTTAAGAGGCCTGCTATTATCCGAACCCTGATATTGCTTTCCATGTTTATAGGTTGCTTGATCTTAATGTCTGCTTGTCAAACCTCAGAAACTCAAGTACCAATTATCGAAAGTACTCCTTCGCCGACAACTACCCCAACTATGACAGCCACCGTTGAGTGGTTTCCAGCAACATCAACACCAACCATCGTTCCAACTTTCCCCATCACCCCAACGCCAGATAACCGGCTCGATTTGGGGGCAGTAATTCTCCAGGATGATTTCTCCGATCCTGGATCGTGGACCTTAGGCCAAACATCTTCTGGGAATATCGCCCTGGGACTGGAAGAGCTGACCATCGCGATCGCAGAACCGAAAGCGTATGATTATAGTGTTCGCCAGGAGCCCGTGTTTAATAATTTCTATTTGGAAATCACCGCCAGTCCAATGCTTTGCCAGGGAGAAGATCAGTATGGTATCTTAATGCGCATGTCATCACCGGGAGATTTTTATCGTTACTCGCTTTCTTGTGATGGTCAGGTTCGCCTGGACCGTGTAGTTCAAGGGGCAGCAAGCTCTCCACAACCATGGATGAGCAGCGGATCGGTTCCTCCTGGAGCGCCAATTACTGCTCGCTTGGGTATTTGGGCGCGTGGTGAGGAATTCCGATTTTTTATAAATGACCAATACCAATTCACAGTCAATGATCCGCTCTTACAATCAGGTAACATCGGCCTTTTCGCCAGGTCGATGGGTGAGAATGCGGTCACCGTCAATTTTTCTGATTTGATTGTCAGGCAAATAGAGCAATAATACTTATGTCTAAACGTCCTTTCGTCAACCGCTTAAATGATCTAGATCCCAAAACCTGGCTTAAGTTTCAAAAATCCTGGTTTGTTCATGCGCCACCCCCTAGAAAAAAAGGCGTCATCCGCCATCCGGCAAAGTTTCCGGAAACCTTAGCCCAGGAATTCATTGAATTTTTCACCAAGCAGGAGCAGGTAGTATTGGACCCTATGGTTGGGACAGGCAGCACACTGCTGGCGGCGATGCGTTCCGGCCGGTATAGTATTGGCATTGAACTAAATCCCCAATATGCTGAAATTGCAGATCAACTTGTGACCGAAGAAAAAAAGATCTTAGGGGAGTCCGTGCAGGACATCTTATGTCACGTGATCCAAGGAGATGCTGCACAAATAACGAATTTAGGCGTAGAATTTGAGTTTCCAGAAATTGATTACGTACTCACTTCCCCACCATATTGGGATATGCTGCATGCAAAAGGCGCCCAGACCCAGAAGAAAAGAAGAGATACCCCTGAATTGGATATTCAATATTCGGATGCTCCGGAAGATCTTGGAAATATTCACGATTATGATGAGTTTCTCAGTAAATTAATTGAGATCTATGTGTCGCTAAAACCACTTTTAAAACCACGAGCCTATCTAACTGTGATCGTAAAAAATGTCAAAAAGGGGGGCAAAATCTACCCACTCGCTTGGGACTTGGCGAGAATCCTTGGAGAAACTTATACATTGAAGGATGAGAAAATTTGGTGCCAGGATGATATTCGCCTGGCTCCGTATGGTTTGGGAAGCGCCTGGGTCAGTAATACTTTCCACCATTATTGCCTTCAATTTCGCAATGAATGAAATGGTGATTGGTTATTGGTAATAATTAACTCAAGTTGCTACCTATGAAAGGAATCCATAAACTTTTTCTTCAAGGTGGCATCTTAGGTTAACTTATTGTAAATCTATTTTGCCGGTCCACTTATCACGATGATACTTCATTTCGAAGCTATTGAATTGCTAGTCGTGATCTCATGGCTAAGTTGAGCGTATTTTGGTCGTTACAACACAGTTGGGTCTAAGGATCTTGCTTTGATCGCTGTTATTAACCCGCAGGTTGAACTGTCAGCAAGAACGGAAAATCTCCTAAACGAAGTGTAGAAAGGTTTCAAACCAAATGCTTTGTTCCCCGTTACTCACTATCTCAATTCGTCCGAAATTGGTCCATGAAAATCCTGACCATTATCAATTAGTATCTAGAGCCGAAGATAGATCCAAAGCCTTTTCTCCATAGTTGGAAATAACCAGAAAGTACAATAGAAGAATGCTTGTAAATATATGCAGAAACAATCGATTAAGCGTAGTGAGATGCCAGGCCAAATCGCGTGGCGTAAGAATGAAAATAAAGAAATATTGAACAAGCACCAAAATTATAGTTAGTGCAATAATC
>CALBUI010000090.1 GCA_937968125.1 uncultured Anaerolineales bacterium
TAAGAACTGGTGTTTTACTTCTGAGAAATTTATCCATCAAGCTCTCCTTTTTTGGACAAGAATTTTTATTTGTGATCACTGAAATGAAGAATTATTTCTTTATATCTAGGGATCGAATAACATTATAAGCGTAAATTCAAAACAAGCTCATATTTCTGAGGTGGGATTCTTTCAAAAGTATACCATTTTCACCTCAATCAAAGTTGACCTCTATTTTGAATAATAGCTGGAGTGGGCTAGCTGACCGATCTGGAAATATCACAAGTTGACTTTGAAGTGAACAAGATTAATTCGTTTTGATATTCAACTTTACATATTTACAGATGCGCTTCAATATGCCGGCCAGATAAAGATCAGAATCTCTCCAGCCATAACCATGAATATGTGCACGCAAACTTCGAGTAGATAAATTCCTGAGTTCTGATAAACTGCATTTAATCTAGATTGCAGAAGCCCTCATATTTGCAAAAAGTTAATAAATTCTAATTCTAATGAAGGTTGACAAAGCCTTGACAATATCTACAAAATATTTATAATATATGTACATTAAGTATACAAAATACACAGGAGAAATTTATGAAAAAGTTTTTGTTCCTTTCGTTGTTTATCGTTTTATCGTTAGTACTGGCCGCGTGTGCCGCACCAGCAACACAGGAAGCTATTCAGGCTCCGCCTCTGCCTGAACAGACTGAGGAGCCGATGGAACAAGAGATGGAAGAATCGGCAGAAGAACCTGCTGCTGAAGCAGTGTCGATTGTTGATATTGCCATTCAAGATGGCCGCTTCACCACCCTGGTAACAGCCCTGGAAGCTGCCGGTTTGGTTGAGACCTTGCAAGGGGAGGGTCCGTTCACAGTCTTTGCGCCCCCAGACGATGCATTTGCTGCACTGCCGGAAGGTGCTTTAGAAGATTTACTAGCCGATCCCGAGGCGCTTGCCAACGTATTGCTGTATCACGGAGTCAGCGGTTCAGTGAAAGTTGAGGACGTAATCACCTTTGATGGACAGGAAGTTGCTACGCTGTCCGGCCAAGCTGTCAAGGTTATGGTGGATGGTGAAAGCGTAATGATCAATGATGCCAATGTGATCATCACTGATATTGAAGGATCTAATGGTGTGATCCACGTGATCGATGCAGTGCTCATCCCAACCACGGGAGATATGTCATCGGCTGAGGATGATATGGCCGGTGACGAGATGGAGGAAATGGATCAGACAATCGTCGACATCGCTGTATCCGATGAAAACTTCTCAACCCTGGTCGCTGCATTAGAAGTTGCGGGTCTGGTCGAAGTGCTTCAGGGGGAGGGTCCTTTCACAGTCTTTGCTCCGACAAACGATGCTTTCGCTGCACTGCCTGAAGGTGCACTAGAAAGTCTCCTTGCCGATCCAGAAGCGCTGACAGATGTTCTGCTCTACCATGTCGCAGAAGGTGAAGCCATGGCAGCAGATGTCGACAAACTCGATGGACAGAAAGTAGAGACATTGCTTGGACAGTATCTGGATATCACGATTGATGCTGAAACAGTCCTGGTGGACGAATCACAGGTCATTGCTGCTGATGTAAAGGCATCCAATGGTGTCATTCACGTGATTGATAGTGTCCTAATTCCAGAGTCTCGCACGATTGCAGAGATTGCGGCTGAAGATGGGCGTTTCACCACTTTGGTGGCTGCTTTAGAAGCGGCTGGCCTGGTGGAAGCACTCCAAGGTGAGGGTCTCTTCACAGTTTTTGCACCCACCGATGATGCATTCGCTGCACTTCCTGAAGGCACAGTTGAAGGTTTACTCGCCGACACTGAAGCGCTGACCCCGGTGTTGCTCTATCATGTCGTTGATGGTAAAGTGATGGCTGCTCAAGTTATCGAGCTCGATGGCCAAGAAGTGGAGACCCTATCCGGAGATAATGTTACCGTGATAATCAATGGTGAAGCTGTTAAAATCAATGAAGCACAGGTGATCATCCCTGACGTTGAAGCCTCTAATGGTGTAATTCACGTTATCGATGCTGTGCTCGTTCCCTAATATGAGTAACTACTAAACACCCTCCTCCTTTGGTTTGCAACCGGGAAAATCTCCTTTTGATTGGTAGGAAACTAACCCGGATTGCAAAAGTGGAGCGGCTTGACGGCCGCTCCACTTTTGCTGTTTATAAAATACCTCAGTCCTTTTTTAAGGTGTCAGGTCAAGTTCGATCATTGCTTCGACCGGGCCTTCCCCGAAGGTGAGTTGCTCACTGTAGCCCATGTAATCAACCCTGATTTTGGTTGGATCTGCCCCCTCCCTCAACATATAAGACCGCAACGACATGGTATTCACCGGTCACGCCGGCATCTTCCAGAGGAAGGACCAGATCACGGGTGGGGCTTAATAATTGATCTACATCCAGCTCCCCATCGCTGTCATTATCACTATTATTTATCGTCAATGGTATTTGTATGTGAATACCACTTAATGGAACCTCACGGGAAAGGGTTATCATCAGCTTAGAGATGTTGTCGTCGAAATCGTCCGGGAGGGAAATCGTCGCTACCAGGCCAGAGGATGGTTCAACCTGTACAATGATGAATGCCTACCCTCAGGTGATGGAGGTTCCCACCCAATTCAGATCGCCATCCTGGTCCAAGTCGGACAATTCGAAGTTGCTGGCCATGCTAACGTTAAGAAAAACTTTGTTTGGCAGCCAGATTAAATGAAAAGGTAGTTAAGACGGTTTTTGCTTAGGTTGAGTTATTGATCTCGAAGTGGGGAGGAGTATAAGTGGAAATTAATGTCAAGCATTTTTTACTACCAATATTTTCAACAAGGTGGAAAAGAAATCATATAGATATCGATATTAGCTAAGGAACTTGAAACAAGTCTTGTGCTACAAATGCTTTTTGTATACTTTACTCTTCCAGTATTTCACTTTGTGCTAAATTTAGTTGGGTTGTAAGCTCCTGAGCCAAGGTGTGAACATGTGGTTCTTTGAACATGCCTTCATGAGAACCAGGGACAGTGATGATGGTGAGATCTCCGGTAGCTAATTCCCCCCAAGTGGCATCCGAATTCTTAGTGTTTAACAATGGCTGTGCTTTCGCTTTAAGAAGTAATACTGGCTTTTCATACGGGCTGGCAACATATTTGGCTAATGCATGCCAATGAGCTTCAATCATTCGCTGTCGAAATTCAGGTAGTTCGTTGCCATAGTCGAGTAGATCTGACGAATCGACTCGATTATTTTCTTCTCTCCCAAACATATTTAGAGATTGTTTCCAGGCGACCCGAGCTTTGCGTTGAATGCGACTCATAATTGCCCCACTGCCTGAGTCACGAATTGCAAGTGCCCAATGAGGAAAATTTCTAATTATCTGGCCACCCCCTGACACTTTCTGTGCAAATCCAGTATTGTCGTTGGCAGTTAATTCTGGAGCATGGTCAAACATGACCAGCAGTGAAACTTCTTCACCGAGGTCCAGGAGTTGCTGGGCCATTTCAAGCGCTATTGTTCCCCCAAGGCTTGCACCGCCTAAATAATACGGACCAATAGGCTGCACTTTTTTAACCTCTTCCAAATAAGTGGAAGCCATTTCTGAAATAGTATCAATGGCTGGTTCATTGCCATCTAAGCCACGCGCTTGAATTCCAAAAAAAGGTTGGTCCGGCGCTAATAATTGTCCAAGATAACGGAACCAAAGCACATCACCTGTTATACCGTGGATACAGAAGAATGGCAGTTTATCCCCCTCAGGTTGAATGGCTACCAGTAACGACAAGGGGTCAGCACTGTCTTTTTCTTTTTCGATGCGAACGGCCAATTGTTCTATGGTAGTCTCGGTGAATAATACTGATAGGGGCAGGTTGACATCGAATTGGTCTGCAATGCGGGAAAATACTCGTATGCTAATCAACGAATCGCCACCCAGTTCAAAAAAATTATCGTGAATGCCGACTTGATCTATCCCCAGGATTTCCTCCCAAATATCGGCCAATGCCTTCTCGGTACTGGTTTTTGGCGCTGTAAATACATCACTTGATTTGTTAGAAACTGGAATTGGAAGTGCCTCACGGTCCAGCTTGCCGTTTGGTGAAAGTGGAAATGCCTCCAATGTAATTAGATCGGTTGGGATCATGTAGTCGGGAAGGTGTTCAACAAGATAAGACCGCCATTCGTTTGTCAAAGATTTAGTTGAGTCCTGGATGACATACGCTATGAGGCGATCCTTTTTAGAGATGACTACAGCATCTTTCACCCCAGGCATTCTCCGCAAGGTGCTTTCAATTTCACCTAATTCCACCCTGTTGCCACGAATTTTTACCTGATGATCAATACGTCCTAAAAACTCAATATTGCCATCCGGTAAATATCGGACGCGATCGCCTGTATGATATAGGCGACCACGATTAACACCAGGTATGGAGCTCTGAATAAACCTCTTATTAGTCAATTCAGGAGCATTCAGATATCCCAAAGATACTCCTGCACCACCGATACACAGTTCACCCGATATGCCAATTGGGACTGGTCTGTCATAAGGATCAAAAATATAGTTTCGTATATTGGGTATTGGGCGGCCAATTGGGATTTTGTCGCTACCATACTCGGCTGGTATTTTGTATGCTGTACTCCAAACAGTAGTCTCTGTCGGGCCATATTCGTTATAAAGCTTGGTCTGAGGGAGGGTGGAATAATGACGTCTGACCAATTCGGGCTGGCTGGCTTCTCCAGCGACGATAACTGTTAGCAGG
>CALBUI010000091.1 GCA_937968125.1 uncultured Anaerolineales bacterium
GCACTAAGACCGGCAATGATACTATCGCCGCCAGGTCCTCCGATGGTCAGGCGGTCTTCCTCGATTCTTCGATCATCTTTCGCGTCGATCCCAATGAAGCAATCCGTGTTCACATAGATTTTCAAGAACGCTATATCGACGATTTTGTACGCCCGATTATGCGCGGTGTCATCAGGACTGAGGTATCCCAATTCACTGTTGACGAGATCAACAGTTCAAAACGCAAGAATCTCGAAGCCAATTTAGAAGAATTGCTGCGCGAGGAATTCAGCCTGAAGGGATTCGTCCTCGACAAATTCTTGCTGAGAAATATCGCTTTTTCCGATCAGTATGCAACCGCCATCGAACAAAAGCAAGTAGCGGAACAGGAACGCACCCAGCGTGAGCACGAAGCCGAACAAACCCGAAAGTTAGCTGCCGGGCAGCGAGATAAAGCCAGGATCGAGGCCGAAGGTGAAGCGGATGCGATCAGGTTAACCGGTCAGGCACAAGCTGACGTGGTCCTGCTCAAAGCTCAAGCAGAAGCAGAGGCTTTGAAATTAATCAATGCGATCCTTGAGAAAAACAAGGATTTAATGACTTTCCGTTATATCGACAAACTCGCCCCAGGGATCCGGGTGATGCTCGTCCCGAATGACAATCCTTTCTTGCTGCCTTTGCCGGATTTAGGTATTGATGAGTTGGGTCTTGAAACCGCCACTCCTGGGCTTGGACTACCCATACCAGGTGAGACAGACGAACCTGGCGAAAGTTTGTTACCCACACCGAGTCCAACCCCCACACCAACGCTTTCCCCATAATTTTCGAATCCCTTTTAACGAAAGTATGAAATGGGTGTAATCTTAGGATAGCCATTATTTTCCTATTAGCTATATTAGAGAAACCAAATTTATTGGTATGATATAATCTCGGCGAATTTTTGGATAATTGACGTAATTCCCTAATAAGGAGAGCGAACAATGGAGTTACTAATTCTCATTGGTGCGGCTGGATTGATTGGCTATTTCTTTGCTCGCAGCCGTTACAGCAAACACGTTGATAACGCGGCTGAATCAGTCTCAAATTCTTCTCGAGAATACGCCGGGAAGACAAGCAGCTGGTGGCAGCGCAATTTTGGTGGCGGCAGACAGACTGAGCCATTCGAGGCTTGGGTTGCCGGGTCAGGGGACTCGCTCCTGCCGGATGAGTTCAAAACCTGGTTTGCTGGTCTTTCCGAGAATGAAAGAAAGGATTTCACTCACGCCTTAGACGGGTATCTAAAAGGGCTCGGGTACGATCTGGATCAATTATTCGATGATAGCCTGGCTAATCAACCGGCTTTATTGCAATCCTACGTTGAGGCAGTGGTGGTCTACAGCGATGCCTTCCGCAAAGCCCAAGAGGCCAGTCAAGAGACAGAGAGTGAACCAGAAACAGAGGGTGAAAAATCCCCCTCAGCAGATGGAAAAAAACCTGCTGAAAAAACAACCAGCAGGCGCAGGAGCGGGTCATCAAAATCAGCGTCAGCCGCATAACCCCCACGCCAGGATATTAGACAAGCCCGTAGAGCATAGTTGACCTCTAGGGGCTTTTTTTTACTCCCAACCAAGGATAAATTCGACTAATTGATCGTACTCTTGAGCTGCCCGGCTGGTCGCATCCAGCTCGAAAATCGTTTTCCCCTCAACTGCACACTCCCGCAGGATCGTCGCCCTGTGAATCGGTCTCAGCATCAGATTTCCGAACCGGTCATCTAAATCCTCCAGGGTGGCCTTACTTTCTCGCGTGACTTCGTCATAGAAAGTCGGCAGGATTCCTGTAATTGAGCCCTGCCAATCGAGCTCATCATGAATTCGCTTTATTGTTGCTGCAATACTAAAGACACCATCCGTAGCGAGATAATCGACTGCACAGGGAATCAGCACCCCGTTGGCCGCCCAAATTGCCTGTTCCTGGAGCTCACCTACACTCGGGGAAGTATCGATGATCACATAATCCAAATTATCGCTTTTAGCAGCTGGGATTAGCTTCCCATGAGTAAATGAAATCGGAGTGCGCTGTACACCTAAAACAGTCTGCGCAGTGGCAGTTTTTTTATCACCCAAAACAACGTAAAGATTTTCCCGATCGGTGGAGCGGATTACCTGATCGGGATTCTGATCCGCGATCAGCAAATTAAATGCTCCTGGTTCCTGTTTTAAACCCAAAATTGTGGCACACTGCCCTTGCGGGTCTAAATCCACTAGCAAAACGCGTTTACCCTTGAGAACCAATCCATGGGCTAAATTTACTGCGGTGGTCGTTTTCCCTACTCCCCCTTTCTGATTGGCTACCGTGATGGTTGTCGTCATATTTTCCCGATTTAAGGTGAATCTTCACTTGTGGATGCAGATGGTGGCGGAGTGAATCCAAATGGCCATTCAGTAAGTAAATTGTAAGTAATTCCGGTCAAATCCGCTTCTAAAAAGTATCCAGTACCATCAACTTGAAGAAAATCCTCGAATGAAGATTGAGAAAAATTCATACTCCTGAGATCGGCATTACGTAAACTCACTCCCGCCAAGGAGAGATTCCATGGCTCTAAACTGCGCATAATTACTTCACTAAGATCAGCAGGGCAAATGTACAAGACAGCGTTTCGCCATTGTCCACTACTGAAAAATCGTCGTCCTCGATTCTCGGTCAGGTCAAACAACGCCGGGACGAGAACTCCATTATCGTCCAATATGAATGTACCATCCAGGCATTCTAATGATAACAAAGTCTGAACGAATTCTCGACGAGTCAGATCGTCTGGAAATTCTATTGGCACGCTTGAGAAAAAGGTGACATCTTCTAATAAAGCATTGGCTAAGTTTGCTTTAGTAAGCGTAGTTCCAGCAAGATTAGCGCCTGAAAGGTCAGCAGCTTGGAGATTGCTGCCTTCAAGGTTTGCGCCACGCATATCTGCCATTTCAAGATTCGTTTGTCTTAAGTTTGTATTTCTTAAATCAGTAAAACGTAAGTTTGCACCGCTTAAGTTCGAGGCTCGCAAATTTGCATCAGCCAAGCTGGCAGCTTGAAAATTTGCACCACTGAGATTCGCACCCTTTAAGCCAGCCTCAAGAGTGTGAGTTGTTCCATCAATCTCTGAAGTGGCGGAAAATTTCGCAGGTCCACTATCAACACTACTGAAATCCACACCAGACATATCGGCGCCAGAAAAAGTACCTCCAGCAAGGAAACTGCCAGATAGCTCTGCAAAAGTCAGATTTGCACCATCCACGTTTGTGCGGAAAAGAATCCCATCGACCACCTTCACATCGAAGAAGGAATCAATTAGATCTGCATTCACAAAACTCGATCCGGCTAACCTGGCGCCTTGAAAATGAGCATTCCTCAGACTGGCCTCATCCATATTTGCCCCACTCAATTTTGAGCCATCGAATCTTGTCCCATCAAGTGAAGCGAACAGCATTGAGACGCCATTCAAATCTGCATCATCAAAAGTCGCTCCAGCAATATTTGCATTGGTCAGGTTAGCGCCCAAAAGGCTGGCTTGATCGAGGTTAGCTCCTAAAAGGTTGGCACTCGCAAGTACTGAACCATGCAGCTGTGCCCCGACCAGGGTTGCCCCATCCAGATGGGCCTCACTGAGATTAGCACCGTTCAAATTTGCCCGGGATAATTCAGCCCCGCTGAGTTTAGCCCCAGTCAGGTCGGCATTGATTAGATTGGCTTTACCTAAGTCGACCGCATTTAGGATTACATCTTGAGTGAAATCGACACTGATCAAAACTGCGTCGGTCATATCAGCTCCGCTGAAATCGGCCCCATCGAGTTCAGCGGCGGTAAGTACAGCTCCTCGAAGATCAGCTCCAATAAAAATAGCACCGCGCAAATTACTGCCTATTAATGAGGCGTTTGACAGGTTCGCACCGCTGAGATCGGCATTTTCGAAATTGGCACCATCCAGGGACGCACCACTAAAATCAGCGCCTTTTAATTCCGAGTTCGAGAAATTCATATTGTCCAACCGATTATTGCGAAAATTTCGATCAGTTAAATTCACGCCTGAACAAAACGGGGGGCAAGTTACATTCGTGTAAAGGTAATAAATCCCCCCTCCAATGATCACAAGAATAATGACGATCATAAAGATGCGGTTAATTGTTCGTCGTCTGGAAGTTTGCGGTATAGATGTACTCATAACCAAGAAAAATTACGGTTGGAATATTGCTGCTGGTGGGATATCAAATCCTAATGGCCAGATGGTCTCGTCGTTATACAAAACCCCTTGTAGGACGGCATCTTTCAACAACGGTTTTAATTGAGTTTCGTTCAAGGTCGTCTCAGCTGGATCGTTAGCAACTTTGGCCAGGCTTGGTTGGGATAGCAACGCCCTGGTCAGCTCATCACCGGTCAGATTTTGATAAGAAAAGTCTGGTCCAGCATCCTCAGGGAGTGGGAGATTGAATTCCACTCCGCTCAAGTCAGCCCCTCTCAAATCCACCCCACTTAGGTTGGCACCTATCAGCCCTGCACCGCTCAAATTAGCACCCATGAGATCCGCACCGGTCAGGTTCGCAGCGAATAATGTGCTGCCCGATAAATTCGCCCGGGCAAGATCGCTGCCAACAAATGACGCCAGGTTCAACCAGGCTCCTGATAAATTAGCTCCTTGAAGATTAACACCATCCAAAATTGATGCACTCAATGCCGTGCCGCTTAACTCAGCATCCTTTAAGTTTGCGCCGCTCAGCTCGGCTTCAAAAATCTGCACCCCACTTAAGTTGACCCCTTCCATATCACTACCAATCAGCTCAGCCCGGATGAAGGAGATACCATTCATTAAAGCTGTCCTCAGGTCTACTCGGACCAGGGACGCTGCCCGCAAATTTGCTCCCCGTAAATCAGTTTCACTCATCTCCGCATTTCGGAGATTGGCTGCTGTCAAGTCTGCACCAACCATGATTGCATTATTAAGAATCGCGCTTTCTAATTTTGCATCAGCCAGATTGGCACTGCTTAGATCGGCGCTGGTAAAGTTTGTCTCGACTAAGTCAGCCTTGTTAAGGTTGGCTCCCATTAGCTGGGCGTTGCTGAGATTAATTCCACCAAGGTCTTTACCAAATAAGCTTTCCCCAATGCAATCCGGTGGGCAACCTTCCGGAAGGGAAGCACCGCAACCACTGATAAATAGTGAAATTATTAAACTGATAACAAAAATGGTTTTTCGAAAGATCACGAATATAGCTGCCTCAAGGATGGTAGTTGAACCTGATTCAACAGTTCCTGGCGTTCGTCACACCCACATGATTTACCCGTAGCCTGTTCATACATACTTGCCAACCGGTCAACACCAGTCAAACGGCTTATCTCGGCTACAGCGTCTCCGAGTCCAGCGCCTGCCTTGATTCCAGTTCTTATTTTCATTTTCACTCCTTTATCCTAACAATCTATTATATCAATCTAAGGTTGCTTGATTTATGGTCGTTTACTATGGGTGGGCGATCACCATCAGGGTTGGCGCCCGTTTTATCACTGAACGCGCTGCTCGTTGAAGGCTTTCAGGATCAAGGGCGCCAAAACTTTCATCGAGAATAACCAAATCAGCGTTTTGAAGTAAAGTTCGTGCGATGAACAGTCGACTCCGTTCGCCGTGCGAAAGCTGCCAGCCGTTCTCGCCAAGCATCTGTTGGAACCCAGATGGCATGCGATCAATTACATCGCCCAATCCTAATTCCCTACAAATCGCTTCCGCTTCTTTCATGTCACTACCTGCTGGTGGCCAACGGCGACCCATCAGCAAATTAAACGCCAGCGTGTCTGAGAAGATGTGGTTCTCCTGGAACTGAGGCGCCATGACCACATATCTGCGCCATTCCTCAGTGCCTAATAGCTGGCGGTCGTACCCCCACAGCATCAAAGAGCCTGATTGGGGATTACGCAGACCAGTCAACAATGCTGCCAAGGTAGTCTTTCCTCCGCCAGATGGTCCTTCAAGCAGGTAGCGCTCACCTTGCTGAATTTTCAGGTTGCCATCCTCGATCACTGGTTTACCAGTTGGACGATAACTGAACGTGATATCCCTGGCTAACAGCAGCGTTTGTCCCTCTGCATGAGAAGAATTAGGATCCGAATTCAAGTCGCCAGCCCCATTATCTTTACCGTGCTCCAGGACAAATTCCAGCGGTTGAACTTCTCGGGGTCTTGACGCAGCCTCGAAGATTGGACCGACCTGGCCCCAGGCCAGGAATAAACCCACCAGACTTTGTGCACCACCAGCCAGTTTACTCAATCCCTGGGCTGCTAAAAGAATGCCGCCCAGGCTGATCGCCATTAGTTGGACGGAGGCTGAGCCTGTGACATAGGGGATTGCCAGGCTGGCAAAGCCAACCAGGATCCACCCGCGAGTCGAGATGGAGTTTAACTGCAGACCGATTCGATCGAGGTTTTCCGACAATTTTAAGTATCGATCGAGGGACTGATCTTCTTCTTCATGCCAGTGGCGATGGTCCTCTTGAACCAGGCGAGTTCGATGGCCAACCATTCTTTCCACCAGGTCATTTGTCATCTCCCGGTAGGCAACCGTCCATTCCTTACTGGCCAGGTAATATCGCCAGAGAATTACCAGGACGATCAAGGTCCAAACTACGAGAAGCGCGGCCTGGATGGCACCACCAGCTCCTTGGGATAAAATGATCACAGCAATTATTAATTCAAAAATCGAAAGAATCGCTAACAAGCCACCATTAAACCCAAGCATTTCTACCGCTTCTGATTCCATCACCCTTCCCAAAAATCCACCCATTCCTTGATGGCGGATTTCATCTGGTTCGAGTTTTAGTGTTCCATCAAGGAGGCGAAATTTGAAGATCACCCCAAGACGCACGGATAACTCACTTTGGGAATCATTGATCGCCATCTGCACTGGGATCGTGGCGAACAAAAGTATCGCCCATGCTAAAAGCCAACCCCAATCAAAATATCCTTGAAAAATACCCCTGCCAAGTACAAACCAGGTGGCGATAGTCAGTAGTATTTGTATGAAATACATTACCCCCAAGATGAGTGCAGGACGAGGAATCCTTAATTGGCGGAATTGAGTCCACAATGAAACCCCTGGTGTGGTTCGCAGCAACCACCCACATTGTATGCTGGTAGAACCAAGTTGTTCTCTGAGGATAGCTTTCCTGACCCTTTTCATCCTCCTCTCAGGCACTTCAGCTTCATGGATGAGATGCTCAATATCATCCTCGAGTCCTTCTTCGTAGGGATGGGCGAGTGCATTCTGAATGAACTCAACTTTTACCTTTCGGGAACGCAGATCTTGGCCTAAGACAGATACCCTCCGATTGCCGCCTTTGACAATCCCCAAATATTGTGGTTTTCTCGAACCATTAGGACCTGGAAGGCGGATAATCACTGGTGGACTATTCTGAAGCATCACCTCCAACTCTGCATACTGAGAGGTGATCCCTTCTGCTTCTAATCCCAGGTGTCCTGCAGCCACGTCTATCCACCTGCCAATTGTCTCCTCACTAGCTTCAGTAACGAATTCCGGAGGTTGGCTCAGTTCACCTGGGCGCGGGATAAGACCTGATCTGAGTGCCAGATTTTCAACCAGTTCCCCCAGGCGGGTTACTGGCCAGGCGTGGGTCTCCCAATTAATTTCTGTAGACATCTTAGAATTCTGTTCGAATAATTTTGTCGTTCAATTAACGTGTGTTAAATGCACAATTAAACCCAGGTCTGAATGCCTTTTGGGTCATGATGAGTTTATCATCCTGAATTTTCCACAACAAGAGCAATTTGACGGATTGAGGCACCGATCATTTATAAGTCATTTGACTGATGTTTTTCCACATTGGTTGAAAAATGGAGTGCTGCTGCTCCTATCCAATATATAATAAGAGCCATTGGAGAGCCAATTTGTCCATTCAATTTTCGCGTTCCATCCGTTCGTTAAATATTGACAGCTTCCGCGCTTCGAGGATCGGGTTGATCATTGGCAGCCTGCTGATGTTGACCCTGATTCTTTGGTTCTTCTTTGCCCGCGTTTCAGTCCACGAAACCAGTCAGGAAGTTAGCCTCAGTCAGGATGGACGAGCTCTGGCCACCTTCTCTGAAGATGCTTTAACTCGTATTCAGCTCGGGCAAGACACTTTGGTGAGAGTGTTCAGCTCTACTGACGAGCCGCCGCTTACTATTCAAGGAGTCGTTTTTGATATCTTCCCGGATTCCAACCAGGTCGAGATAACCATCGTTGCTGAAGATTTCTTGGACATACCGGCCACCGACAATATCAACGCCCAGGTTGACATTGAGATTGAACAGGTCACACCATTCAACCTGATCATGCGTTATTCTGGTCAATTTGTTGAATCGGAACAGGTGGGTGCAGATTCGCAAACCGAGAGCTCTGCGAGCACCCCATGATCCTTGAAGTACCAGTCAGGGGACAAAAATTTTTCGCTCCAGAAGTGGTCCAGACTTCGGAGATGGATTGCGGACCAGCTGCGCTCAAATGCCTGCTAGAGGGTTTTGGAATCCCGGTTAACTATGGTCGCCTGAGAGAAGCCTGCCAGACTGATGTCGATGGAACTTCAATTAATACTTTAGAAGACCTTGCAGTTCAGCTCGGTTTACGCGCCGAGCAGGTCATGCTGCCGGTTGACCACCTGGTCTTACCTGAGTCTCAAGCTCTGCCCGCAATTCTCGTCGTGCGCTTGCCCAACGGTTTGACTCACTTTTTAGTGGTCTGGGGGACGATTTCAGGTCGCATCCAGGTCATGGATCCTGCCACAGGCCGGCGATGGCCTTCCTGGGAAAAATTCACTCACGAAATCTATATTCACACATTTCCAGTCCAAGCTCTCGCCTGGCGCGAGTGGGCCGGGAGCAAAGGAATGCTTTTGCCCTTGCGGCACCGACTGGGGTATCTTCGTCTACGCGAAGAGAGTATCCAGGAGTTAATCGACCATGCAATGTCTGATCCTGGATGGCATTCGATCGCCACACTTGATGCTGTGACCCGCATGATTACTTCCATCGTCGATTCCGGAGGATTGGAGGCTGGCGAAGAGGTTGAGAATCTCCTAACCAGATTTTATTATCATAATCTCGAATTAAAAGGTCCGGCATTAAACGAACTACCTGAGGATGGTAATGATTCACCCCCCAAGGTCACAAAACTTAATATACCCAGCACGTACTGGACAGTGATACCAGCCAAGTCTGGAACTGAAGATGACCAGGAAATTGAAGAACTTCTGCTGCGCGGAGCTGTTTTGGTGCGCATTTTGGGTCGATTGGATGAAATTGAAGAAGATAAAGATGAACCAGAACGTGTACAAGTAGTCGATGAAACGCTGCCTCCTGATTTACAGGCTGCTTTGAAGGAACCCTCTTTCAAACCAGAATGGAAAATATGGGAAACGCTCCGCCAGGATGGGCTGCTTACTCCGTCAATTTTAGGGCTGGCATTATTTCTCGCAACAGTCGGTGTCACAATGGAAGCACTCTTATTCCAGGGATTGTTGCTGATTGGCCAGAGTTTCAATACAGTCTACCAGCGTGTCTCTGCCGCATTAGTTTTGTTGGCTTTTGTCCTGTTCCCATTAATCCTGGAATATCCTATCTCCTCCACTGTTCTCAGGATGGGTCGCCGCCTGGAAACCCGGTTGAGGATTTTGTTGTTGGAGAAGATCCCCCGCCTAGGTGATCGTTACTTCCACAGCCGCCTTACCTCTGACATGGCGCAACGGGCCTACGACCTTCGCCAGCTGCGATTCATGCCCAGCCTCGGTGTAAGCCTGCTGCGCACTGCCTTCCAATTGATTCTGACCACGATTGGAGTAATATGGATCGATCCAATCAGTGCTCCGTTGGCAATAGGTGGCACAATATTTTTCTTTGCACTCTCATTTCTAACCCGCCCAATTCTTGAGGAACAGGATTTAAGGATGCGCACCCATATCGGCGCGTTAAGTCGATTTTACCTGGATGCACTCCTGGGTTTAATTCCAGCCAAAACTCATGGTGCGGAGCGATCAATTCGCCGTCAACACGAATTTCAGCTTTCGGACTGGGTGGGTACCGGACGTGAATACTACAATATGACCACGTATGTCAGGTCCATCGGTGCCTTGCTATATTCGAGTTTTGCAATCCTCATCGTTTTAAATTACATCTCCAAAGGCGGGCAACCGAATGAAATCTTGCTCATGTTCTATTGGACCTTAAGTCTGCCAGCCTTGGGACAAACACTTGCCGGCCTGATCCAACAGTACCCAATGCAGCGCAACCGGGTAAATCGACTGCTGGAGCCGCTAAGCGCGCCGGATGAAGAAGAGGCCTGGTCTACCGGTCAGGCGGCTGAGGATGTGCCTGAAATTGAGGTGGAAGAGAGACATCAACCTGTCCAGATCGAGATGAAAGGTGTCCAACTCCAACTAGGTGGTCACCTCATCCTCAATGACATCAATCTCACCATTGAGCCTGGTGAACACGTCGCCATCGTGGGACCATCCGGAGCTGGAAAATCCAGCCTGGTGGGCCTGCTGTTGGGTTGGCATCGGCCTGCTTCTGGACAGATCAATGTTAATGGGAGTGAATTAGATGGCACCTATGTTCAGAGTTTAAGACGTAAGACTGCCTGGGTCGATCCAGCAGTCCGAATCTGGAACCGCTCGCTTTTCGAGAACTTGCGCTACGGAATGGAGCATTCTAATGGTTCTCCGCTTGGAGACGCCATCGAAGAGGCAGAATTATATGAAGTAGTTGACCGACTACCTGAAGGTATGAAGACTTTTTTAGGTGAAGGAGGCGGATTAGTCTCTGGAGGTGAAGGGCAAAGAGTGAGACTAGGTCGCGCCTTTTATCGCCGGGAGATCGAGCTCGTCATCCTGGATGAACCATTCCGGGGGCTCGATCGCGAGAAACGTCGTAACCTGCTTAAAGTTGCCCGGGAGCATTGGCATGACACCACTTTGATCTGCATAACGCATGATGTCGGTGAAACTGTAGATTTTCCCCATGCCGTGGTGATCGAAGAAGGGCAAATTATAGAAGATGGAGCGCCGCAAGAGTTGATCAAAGATTCAGAATCTCGGTACTTGTCTTTGTTGAACGCAGAAGATGCCGTCCGCCAGGAACTTTGGTCGCATGCAGATTGGCAGCGAATTACCATTGAAGAGGGCAAGCTAAAATTTGGGGAGGATTGACCTCTATACAGGTCAGATCGTTAGATATTCGAATTTTTATTCATTATGTTATAATCCGCGTCTGGCAGTGCTATTACCCCATCCGGATGAGGAGGATAGTTATGGAGCTCTTGCTATTGGTCGCGTTGGCAGCAGTTGTTGGTTATTTCATCGGAAAACGCACTAGTTCTTGATTTGGTACCGATTCCATTTACTAATAAAAATTTATTATATTTGCTAATCAATTTATCTGAACCTTTTGATTTGGTATTCCGATCATTTCCGGTCCTAAAATGGAATCCCAGCTCAGGAAAGGATAGCTTATGTACCTAATACTTCTCTTGGTTATTTTCCTGGTACTCGGTTATTTCCTGTCAAGATCTAGAATATCCGGGAGCATTGATAAATCCACGGAGAAAGCCCTTGATCTGGCTGCTCGAAATAAGAACTGGTGGTCTTCTCGCCTGGGCAATCGCAGAAAGAATCTTACCTTCATTCATTGGGTCAATAGGAACGGAGTCAACTACCTTCCGGAAGAATTTGCCATCTGGCTGAACGATCTCTCCGAGATTGAGAGGCATGAATTTGTCTATGCTCTTGGAGATTTCATGCAGGGATTGGGTTACGACCTGAAAAAACTTGATGATGGCAGTCTGGACAATAAACCTGCGTTGCTGCAAATATATGTTGAGGCGGTTGTCATATACAGCAACGCTTACCGGAAGGCAAAGCAAGCTCAAAAAGAAGCTGAAAAAACTAAGCAGAACACCCCATCGAACGGCAATCAACCCGAGGGTAGAGATGAGGTTCCTGTGGTTGTTAATCTACCTGAAATTGCTGAACCCGTTCCCGCGGGTTGAGCTTTTACTCTAAATTACAGAAATCGCGTCCAGTTGTGAACTGGACGCGATTTTTATTCTTAATTGCACATCGTCCTAGATGGGTTCTCCACCCAGGACGAATAGCATTTATACCATTTACTGACTTAAAAAGATCTTATTATTTAATCAGGGATGTACAGCTTCTGGCCGGGATAGATCACGTTGGGATTTGAGCCGATGGTTTCCATGTTGGAATAATAAATCTTCCCAACACCTTCAGCGGACTGGGACCCGTAAAACTGCTGCGAAATCGTGCTCAAACTGTCTCCGGACTGAACAGTATAGCAAGCAGCCCCTGACTTTATATCTGTGCGCACGTACATATTAAGTCTCCTTCTAGATGTGATTAATTTTCTCTTCGGGATAACACCGACTTATTTATAACCCGATATCAGGTCTTGTGGCTTATTCTAAATATATTTCTATGCTCTGGCAATACGACTAATGACTAAAATTTACTCCTAATCCTGGGGGTACTTTTGACTGCAATTTTCCCAGGGAAAAGAATGTTAATACTGCTCTTATACCCATATTATATAATGTCTTGGCCTTATCTGAAAGGGAGATAATCCCTTTCTTTTTTCATGCAACATGCAACTTTTCAGGAGTATTACGTGCCTTTTCGTACCGGTAATAAAATAATCCTTATTGCTATTATAGTAATTGGATCAATAATTTTCTTAGGGTGTAGTTCCCCAGAAATCCCTCAATCTGCAACAAAATCTTCCCAAGAAGAACCGATAACCAACGAGGTGGAAGATTCACCTATCGAGAATCTTCCTGCAGTATCAGAAGATTTGGATCTTCAGATTGAACCCGCCCTTGTCGAAGAAATCCAACCCGAAGCGATCTTAGTCTCCGAGAGTGCTGAACTGACAGAAACCAATCCAGAAATTGGTTACGGCGGTGAAGCAGAACCAGTCGAGACAGAAGAAGTGAAGTCAGCTCCGACACCTGACCCCTCACTCCCCGTCGCTCCC
>CALBUI010000092.1 GCA_937968125.1 uncultured Anaerolineales bacterium
GGCTTCCGGCTGAGAATGAAGTGCAGCTGCAAGAACAAAGGCGCCCATGGCGGAAATCCAGGCATGACGGCCGTCCAATTCATCCTTCGCAATCAACCAGGCGGCCGCAGAGAGCAGGGCTACCAGCCCGACTAAGCCGAATAACAGGCTCCATGGGTTGGTTATCAAATCAAAGCCTTCAAATGCAACAGCAACCCGCACCAGGAATACGATGACGATGGCTGCTGAAACCAGGCTCATCACCGTCCCTAGACTCCGCCTTTTTACTGGATCATCTTGAAGAGGGGAATCAGGAGGGATTGAAAATAAGCGAAATCCTGCGGTGAGCACTATGAAGATCATTGCATTCGGAGAGGCACGCTCAAGCAGGAAGCTATTATTATCATTGATTGATATTACTCCTGCAATTAGCAAGCTTCCAGTCCCCAAGAGATGCACAAAGAAGACATACACAGCCTGTCGACGCGATCTCCCAGATGGCAGCTGCATTAAGAGAATGATCGCAGTAATCACATCAAAAGCAGTCCAGGCCATAATGAAAGTAAACAAGTTTTCCGACAATATGCCGATCAAACCAATCGCAGTGATGAGCAGGCTGCTTGCCCAATTTGACCAGTCCAAATCGTAGGCACGCACTACATCTGTTATTAAGGTCGCAAAAATCAAAGTCCCTAAAACTAATGCAAAAGACCAGGAAAGCTGGTCTGCGGAAAAGGAAATTGAATTCGGATACGCGGTCCTTAGATCCCAGGAACTTAATTGGAGCTGATTGGGAAGGTTGATGCCAGCCAGGATGACAATCACCCAGGCAACAAATGCCCCACCAGAGGCGATCAACCAGTGATATCCAAAATCTTTTCGTGTCAGCCGAAGGACTAACATGACCAAGGCAGTTAGGGATAGTAGCGCGATCGAAATGAAAACAAACATGCTTTTGATTGTTACCAACTAAAAATTGGGCGTGAGAACGATAACTATATCATAATCGCATTCGGCTCTCTGTGTAAAAATCGCCCCCCTCCACGAGACCCGAGCCAAGACTCACCATCAACAAGCAGCTCACCACGCAGATAAACCTTTTCAGGATAGCCAACCAGCTGCCAGTCCTCGTAAAGGTTGTAATCTGTGCGATGGTGAGCGTATGCACGACCATAAGTCAATTCCCGATCGGGATCCCAGATGACAATGTCAGCGTCCGAGCCAGGCAGCAAGGCGCCTTTCTGAGGATACAATCCAAAAATCTTAGCCGCGTTTGTGCTGGTGAGGGCAACAAATTGGTTTGGCGTTATCCGACCGGCTCCAACGCCATATGTCCATAAGATCGGTAACCTGTCACCAACCCCCGGTACGCCATTGGGTATCTTCGTGAAATCTTTTTCCCCAAGTTCTTTACCTGGAATTGCGACTTGCTCGCCTTCATATTCAATAGGCTGTGTTCCATCATAGAAGAATGGGCAGTGGTCCGTACCAATTGTTTGCAGTGAACCATCGGCCAGTGCTTCCCATAATCCTAGATTATCATCTGGTGACCGCATTGGTGGAGAGCAGATCCACTTTGACCCATCCGGACGGCTCAAATGCTCAGCGGTGAAGAATAAATAGGGAGGACAGGTCTCCCCGAAGACATCAACACCTCGTTGGCGAGCGAAGCGCAGTTGATCCACTTCTCCTCTTTGGTTGACATGCACTACATAAAGGGCTGAATTTGCTTGTTCCGCAAGAGCTGCACCACGAAAAGTGGCTTCCACACCACCCCGTCCTGGCCTGGTGCGGGCATGCCATTCCGGAGTAGTATGCCCAGCAGCAAGCGCCTCAGCAGTGAGAATATCAATCACGTCACCATTCTCAGCATGCAGCATGGTCAACATCCCATTTTCCCTGGCTATCCTCAGTACCCGGAAAATCTCCCCATCTTGCAGCCGAAGGCGACCATTGTAAGCTGTAAATACCTTAAGGGTTGTGATTCCCATATCAAGCAGCGCAGGTATCTCGTCCTCGACCTGCTCATCAAGTCGGGTGATATTCATGTGGAAACCAAAATCGATGGCTGCCTTTGGGTCTGCTTTTTCATGCCACGCGTCAACGGCTTCCTGCAAGGTGTCAAAATCCTGGGGTACGAAATCCATCACGGTAGTCGTTCCTCCAAATGCTGCCGCCTTATGACCTGTGTAATGATCATCTGAAGAGACAGTATCGAACATGGGCAGATCTAAATGGACGTGAGGATCGATGCCACCGGGGGTGATCAATTTTCCATCCGCATTAATAATTTTCGAACCAGGGGAATCGATATCTTCACAAATGGAGACAATTTTTTCCCCTTCAATTAAAATATCGGCCTGGAAGGTTTCTGAGGCGGTGATCAATGTCCCAGACTTAATTATTATTTGCATAGGCGACTCTCAGGAAAGAATTTGTAGGTAAGCATTCACGGATTCTCACTTAGCTCTTTGATCCCCAGCAGTAAAGACAGCACATCGTCGTCAAGCTCAATATTCTGGCTTTCCGCTGTGCTGTAAGTCTGCTTTTGAACTAACCTTTCTCGAAGCGCTTTCCAAAGGATTTGTCGCTCTTCAGAGTGAACCACCAGATCATTGATTGTTTCAGCACCCAGGAGATATTCTCCAGTGGTATAGAGGAAGGTTATCCTGCGCCATTTGTCCGCTAGAATTGGATTGGGCAGTTGCTCAAGCGGGCCTATTTGGACTTTAAAATACTCTTCGTTCGACCTGGGATGGTTTGGATCTTCCCTGAGCAGTTCACCTCTGGTGGCTAATTCATGTCCCCGAACCTGTGCGATGAATTCGATGCGCCATTTCTGGTCATTAAAAGCCTTCGTTTGGTAGAACGCCAGGTAATCAACTGCTATCACTTTGGGTGCAGTTCTCAACGGAATTCGGTACCACCCAAACAAGCGCGCGATCTCCAGGTCGCGTGGATCGGTCATCACCGCGACCAGAACGAGTGAACCGGATGTCAGCAATGTACTCATTCGAATGCTGGATGAGAATCCTACCGGAAAGAGGTCATAAGTTCGAAGCCAAATCCGGACTGATCCTGGTTACGACGCTGGAACAGCGTAACCAGGGGGGCAGTGATTTTAAATCAAGCCAACCTTTGCATTGTATTCATCGATTAATGAATCGATTTCTCCTACTTGAGATTGAACACTGGTCCAGTAGTCGGGATCATACCATTGGGCCATGATTTCCTCGTAAGTCTTCCCTTGTTGTTCGACCCAGGTGAAATACTTTAAATTATGAATCCTGCGGCGCTCAACATAACTCAGCTCGATCATATTGTCAGTAGTCACGCCTTGCATATACCTGGCAAAATCCGCAGCCGCATTCAACTCATTGTAAGCCCCGAATTCTGCTCGCATCTCCTCCAGTCGGCTGCCATACAGCTCCATCGAGTCGGTTAACACAGTGAGAACAACATCATTTTTCCCCAATTCGTAGTACTTGGCAAATTTGACCGCCGAGAGCATGTTTGATATCCCGGAAAATCCAAGTAAATCGAGCTGGTTGGTGAAATTCTCCGGCACCCCTTGAGAAACCAGATATTCACGCCCGGCAGGCTCATTGAACAATCGCGACAGGTTCACAACTGCATTATCATCTATAGCCACCACCAGGTCAGTGTTCTTCGTATTATGCACCCAGGGCACGTGTTTGTCACCAATGCCTTCGATGCGATGAGAACCAAACCCATTTTCTAGCAAAGTAGGACATTGGAGCGCCTCACTGGCAACGATTTTACTCGTCGGGAATACCTGCTTCATGTAGTCCCCACTGGCTATGGTTCCTGCTGAGCCAGTCGCGGAAGCCATTCCGCGGTAAGTATCTTTCGATCCCATCACCTGGTTTAGGACTTCCTCCATGGCGTGACCAGTCACTTCATAATGCCAGAGATAATTACCGAACTCATCAAACTGATTGAAGATCATCAGATCCTCACCAGATTCTCGTAATTCCCAACACTTATCAAATATTTCTTTGACATTCGATTCACTGCCAGGCGTGGCAATGACCTCCCCAGCGATTTCGGCCAACCAATCAAATCGTTCCTGACTCATGCCTTCGGGTAAAATGGCGATGGATTGGCATGAAAGCAAAGCCGAATCGTAAGCCCCACCGCGACAATAATTACCCGTTGATGGCCAGACTGCTTTTTGAGTTGTCGGATCAAATTGACCGGTAACCAGGCGCGGGGCCAGACATCCAAATGCAGCTCCAACCTTATGCGCTCCGGTGGGGAACCATTTGCCCACCAAGGCGATAATGCGAGCCTCTGTCCCTGTCAGGCTTGACGGGAATTCGATAAAATTGACACCGTCGAATCCACCGCCATTGGGTATCGGTTCATTTTTCCACGTAATTCTGAATAGATTTTCCGGTGTAAGATCCCATAATCCGATATCAGCAAGGGACTTTTTAATCGACTCCGGTACCAAGCTGGGGTCTTTCATTTGGGCAAAGGTTGGGATAATGATCTTCTGTTCCTGCGCCCGTTTAATACCTCGCTCACGTGATTCCTGCTCTATTGTTAAATCAATCATCTTTTTCCTCTATTAAATTTTGTTTAAAGCATTAAATTTCGCTGTCGTCTTCATCAGGGTGTTCGAGCACGATATACAGAGGTCTTCCTTTAGCTTCATCATATAGGCGACCAATGTACTCCCCGAGAATTCCCAGCGAGATGAGCTGCACACCTCCCAAAAAAAGTACTGCGATCAAGGTTGTCGCCTGGCCTAGTAGAGGTGTCTCAGTTCCCCATAAACGGATTGCGATCACCGCTGGGATAGCCAGAATGCTCAATCCCGCAGCGATAAAACCAATATATGTGGCTAATTGGAGGGGAAAATAAGAAAAACTCGTTACTGCGTTGATCGCCAGGCGAAACATCTTTCTAAATGGGTATTTAGTCTCTCCCACTTGCCGGGCTACCCGCCGATAGGGGACACCTGTTTGACGAAATCCAACCCACGAGGACATCCCTCGCAGAAAACGGTGTTTCTCACGCATCTGGTTGAGCACATTCACTACCTGGCGATCCAACAGGCGAAAATCACCTGCATCTAAGGGGATATTCACATCAGTGATGTTTGAGATCAACCGGTAGAATAAGGAGGCAGTGAATAACTTGAACCAGCTCTCGCCCTCGCGCTCTGAGCGGACTGCGTATACGACCTGAAAACCCTCTTTCCATTTTGAGATTAAATCCAAAATAACTTCAGGTGGATCCTGTAAATCAGAATCTATGATCACGACTGCATCCCCCCGGCTGTAGTCCAAGCCTGCAGTTACTGCGATCTGGTGCCCAAAATTGCGGGCGAAGATGACCGGTCTTACCCGAGAGTCTTCTTCTGCGTATTGACGGATCAAGGACGCCGAATCATCGGTTGATCCGTCATCAATCATGATCAATTCCCAAGCTTCTCCAGTTTGATCCAGAACCTCGTATAACCGGCGGTATAGTTCCTGGATATTCCCGGACTCGTTAAATATTGGGGCTATGATTGAATAAACAGGTTTGGGCATAATAACTTCATTGCAGGAAATGCAGTCTAATTGACAAACTATATTAGCCGATTCGTTGTAGGACCTGCTCGAGAGCGGTCAGACTTGGCTCAATGATCTCGGCCGGAGAGACTGCTTGCATCGCAGCCTTAACATCCTTTAAGCCACTCCCTGTATTAAGTACGACGACTGGATCATTGCTTCCAATCATGCCCAGTTTGAGGGCTTCCTTGAGGCCAGCATAGGCGGTCGCACCAGCAGGTTCTGCAAATATTCCTACTCGACCGAGATCTGCAATCGCTGTGAGGATATCATCATCCCCTACAGTTAAGTAGGCGCCACCGGTTTGTGAAGCAGCGCGCACTGCCCGCACCCCATCTCTAGGCAAATCAACCGAAATGCTGTCGGCCAAAGTATCTGCAGCAACAGGGATAATTTCTTCTCCTCCAGCTTTAAATGCATTTGCTATAGCCGCGGAGCCTTCTGCTTGGACACCAAAGATACGCGGCATATATTCCAGCCAACCCAATGCCTGGAGATCTTTAAAGCCCTTGTGTAAACCAGAGATGATATTTCCATCTCCAACAGACACAAACACTGCCAAAGGAGTCTCGAAGGATTTGAGGCGCATCAAGTTCTCCCAAATTTCAAAGGTAGCTGTCTTTTTACCTTCCAATGAAAATGGATTGTAGCCTGTATTCCGACAGTACCATCCAAATTCATTTGAGGCGGAAATTGACAAATCAAATGCCTGATCATAGTTGCCATCTACCAGCAAAACCTGGGCATCATAAATTAATAGCTGGGCGATTTTCGCGGGCGGCGCGTCTTTAGGTGCAAAAATAACTGCTTTCTGTCCTGCGGCAGCAGCCATGCCCGCCAGAGCAGCCCCAGCATTCCCCGTAGAAGCCGTGACAACGATTTCCACCCCGGTCTCTTGAGCCTGGGCGACCACGATGGCACTAGCCCTATCCTTAAAGGAAGCTGTCGGGTTGCGACTTTCGTCTTTGATCCATAGATTTTCAATTCCTAATTGATCACGTAGTTCAGGTGGTGAGAAGAGGGGTGTCCAACCGACTGCACCCATGGGTGTTCCCGCAGCGTGGATCTCGTTTACTGGTAAAAGCGGCAGGTAGCGCCAGAGAGAACTTTCCTGAGAGCTGAGGATCGCCTCAGGTGATAATTCCCTTTGCAGGGCATCATAATCATAAATAATATCTAAATTGCCACCATCATGGCGGCAGGTGTAGATTGCTTCATCGGGCTGGTATTCCGCTGCGCACAGTGAACACCGGTAGCCTAGAAATTTGATCGTCACTCCTCTTACTCTCCTGTTTGTGATCGGACGCCAGCCATCAAAAGTCCCAATTGCTCAGGATCTGCCTCTCCAGCATCCACTTCGCCCATGATCTCCCCCTCATATATCACTATGATTCTGTCCGACAAGGCCAGGATCTCATCCAGATCTTCGGAGATCAGCAATATCGCCGTGCCTTCTGCCCTCTGATCTGTCAGCACCTGGTGGACATATTCTGTAGCGCCAATATCCAGCCCACGAGTTGGCTGTGCCGCCACGATTACTTTTGGCTTACGGGAAAGTTCCCGTGCCAGGAGCAATTTCTGGATGTTTCCCCCGGAAAGATTCTTAACTGGTGTATCTTTGGAGGGGGTCTTCACGTTGAATTGTTTGATTAAATCTTCCGATTGGCGCGAGATCGCCCGGAAGTTTAGAAAGCCTCCCCTAGAGAATGGCGGCTTATTTACTTCACGCAAGATCAGGTTTTCCGCTACGGTGAATTCTTTGATCATGCCATCTTCCATCCGTTCTTCTGGGACGTAAGACACTCCTTGCTCAATAATCTCCGCAGGAGACGCGCCGGTGAGGTCTCTTTCGCCAGCCTTCACAGATCCTTTGGTGATATCTCGTAATCCATTTATCGCCTGGGCCAGTTCTCGTTGACCATTTCCAGACACACCTGCCACTCCTAAAATTTCGCCTGCACGCAGATCAAAGCTGACCCCATGCAATCCTGGTGTACCCAGGTCGTTATCCGCCCACACATCTCTCAGCGCTAAACGAACATTCTCTTGCTCGGTCTCTTCTTTCTCAGGTTTAGCCTGCAGCTCCCGGCCAACCATCATCTGTGCCAGGGTGCCCTTGGTGACCTGATCAATTGGTTCCTGTCCAACCACACGACCGTCCCGCAATACAGTCACCCGGGAACAGATATCCATAACCTCCTGCAGCTTGTGCGAGATAAAGATTAGCGCATGACCATCCACCATCATCTGTCTGAGGGTTACAAATAATTCATTTACTTCCTGGGGAGTGAGTACTGCGGTAGGTTCGTCTAAGATTAATAATGCGGCGCCTCGATAAAGCGCCTTGATAATTTCTACCCGCTGCTGCTGCCCTACCGCCAGCTGCCAGACATATGCATCTGGATCAACTTGCAAGCCATACAGCTCTGCTAATTCAAGAACTCTGGCTGAGACATTATCCAGGTCGGTGAGAGCACCGCGAGTAGATGGCAAACCTAAAGCCACGTTTTCAGCTACTGTCAAAGTTGGCACGAGCATAAAGTGCTGGTGAATCATGCCGATCCCGGCTTCAATGGCGTCATGCGGGGACTCGATCTTCACAGGAGTCCCGTCGATTAAGATCTCTCCTTCCTCAGGTTGGTAAAGTCCATAGAGCACACGCATCAGGGTGGACTTCCCGGCGCCATTCTCTCCCAATAAAGCGTGCATCTCTCCGGATTGGACATCGAAATCAACCTGATCGTTAGCCAGAACACCGGGGAATCGTTTCACGATGCCGCGCATCTCCATAGTGGAGATCTTCGGTTTCCCTGATGGCAAGAATTCTGAGTTTTCAACCATAAATTGAATCCGGAAAATACTCTCCTGTGCAGATATGCGGGGGCAATGCCCCCGCATATCTGTTGACAGGTCTTATGATTTTCGATCCATAAATTCAAGATCGAATTTTGCTATACCAATTACTCGCTTGGACCTATCATGCCCTGCAGAAGCTGCTCCAAATACCAGATCTGTTGATCGGTTGCAACACTGCCATCAGCCACATACTCCGAACCATCCTGAAGGAAGATCGGTCCAGTCCACACTTTCACATCTTCAGAAGCCAGGCTGGCGATATACTCATCCAGGCTCGCCTGACTTTCAGCAGGCATACCAGGGCCATTGATCCAGCCGACAGCCGTTTGGGTATTGTCAGTCAGATCGGGCCAGTAAGGTGGATTCCAATCCCAGGATTGCGCCCAGGTTCCATTGCCGACACTGGTAACTGTCTCCAGGTAAGCAGGACCCCAGTTGAAATAGGGAACACCAAGGCAGATATCCGGAGCGTTGTCGCAGGCCCCTTCAAAGTCATAAGGTACGGACCAAACAGCAGCCCCTTGGGCAGCACGCTGGCCTGTGACATCTATGCCCTCGGTGGTATCAATACCACTTAGGATCACATCGGCACCCGAATCCAAGAAGTTGTTGGTTACTTCGGTCGGATCAAGGGTTACGCCAGGGATGTTGAACCAAAATCCGATCCAGGTCACGGTGAATTCAAGATCATCGGGATTTAACCCACGGAACTCATCGTAACAGTAGCGAGCTCCCAGATAAGCAGAAGCCGCCAGGCGCTTGGTTTCATGGTTGATCAGTGGGCCGACGTAGCCGAGCTTGCCGGTTTCCGTCTGCAGAGCAGCGGCACAGCCAGCAATGGCCTTCATATCTTCCATCTTGCCCATAATATTTCCTAAATTAGAAGGCGCTTTAAAGTCTTCTCCTTCTTCCCAAGCATCATCTCCGGAGATATTGATGAAGGTCACATCTGGGTACTTTTCGGCTGCACCCAAAGTGTCCTCTTCGAATTCATCCGAGGTGGTGAAGATTAAAGTTGCGCCTTCCGCCACCATGTCGTCAACCACGCCTTCCAGCGTGGCTTCCGGCTTGTCGCCAGGATTCAAGGATTCAAAGACGATCATGCGTGCGCCATCAAGATGTTCCTCGACAAAGACCCCACCCTCATTGTGCGCCTGGCTCCAACCGCGATCATTCTTGGGACCAACGAGGATCATACCGAAGGTGACTGGTTCTGCTTCTTCTGCCGGCGGTGGTGGAGGTGCATCTCCCACCATGATCGAGCCGTCAACAAACCCTGCGACCGTCTCATCCGCTAATGCCTTGACATCAGCAGGTAAATCGAAGTCCGGGTTATATTCCATCAGCAGTCCGCCGTTCGCAAACGTAAGTTCGAAGGCTTCACCGCCCATGGTGCCTGCTTTGACGTTGCTGATGATCTCATCGAGCACAACGGTCCAATCGTAAACCTGGTTGGCAACCACGACATCCGGGGCCAGGCTGGATTGATTAGCCTGCGTCCCGAACCAGCCAACACCGCTCTCTTCCGCGACGCCGATTGCGCCAACCACCATCTGGGCAGTACCGGTGAGTTGATCTGCGCCAGCCTGGACGTGCGTCTCTGCTGCTGCAGATGCCAGGGCCACGTCACTGAATGAGCCGATATAGTTGACATTCACATCGACGTCTGATTTGGTCGCTTGAGCGCCAGCCACAAAGCCATCGACATACAGTTTCGCATCGCCGGTTTCGATGGGACCAACAACGCCGAGAACCCCGCTCTCAGATAAAGAGGCAGCGATCACGCCGTTCACGTAGCCACCCTGTTCCGAACGAGCTTCGTAGGCATACACGTTATTGATGCCCTGCTCAGTGAATGTATCGACCGTAGTGCCCCAGGCAAAGCTGGTCTCAGGGAAGTCAGGTGCAATTTCCTGGAGTGAGCCACCATACTGCGAACCATGCGCGATGACGAGGTTGTATCCCTCGCTGGCATAGTCACGCAGAGCAGCAGCGGCATCGTCCACGACAAACATGCCTTCCGAGAAGTCGAACTCGAAATTGTCCGCGCCCATTTCACTCTCGATAGCGGCCAATGCATCATAGATACTTTGGCTGAATGCCAGGTCGTTGATCGGGCTGGGCATCACCACCGCAACCCGGAAGGGTCCTTCAGCTGCAGGTGGTGGTTCATCTGGTTCTGCTGGCGCCTCGGTTTCAACAACCTCTTCCGCAGGTGCTTCCGTTGGGGTTGCACCACCGCAGGCACTGATTAATAAGACAATCAGCATCACTAAACTTAACCATATAATATTCTTGTTCATTTTTCTCCTTCCTTATATATTTTCAATTTCCCATCTGGGACTTTTGAAGTACTGTTTCACGATTTGTCTGATATATCCTATAAACATCACCTCCTCGTAGATCAGTTCTGGGATTTTGTTGTTCATATAGAGAATAATCACCCACCTCGTTCATAGGGTTTGGTCAATGCTGAAGGTGGGCGCACTCGCTGGACTGCGATGACCAGGGCCAGGATAGTGAGCACATAGGGCATCATCACGGCGATATCTGCAGGTATCGGTATATTAAGCACTTGCACCCATAACTGTAAGGCGTTGACCATGCTGAAAATCAGCGAACCAACCAGGACGCCAAATGGGCGCCAACCGCCAAAATAGACCAGCGCCACAGCGATAAAACCTAACCCGCTGGTCAAATTCTGCTGAAATACGTTCAATAAAGCGATCGACAATGAGGCGCCCGCGATGCCCGACATGATACCGCCAAAGATTTGGGTGATATAGCGAACGCCGTTGACACTCACACCAAGTGTGTCCGCAGCTTCCGGATTTTCCCCAACAGCACGGATTTTCAATCCCAGGGTGGTCTTGCCAAGTACGAACCATGAAACCGGCACCATTATATAAGCGACATAAACGAGCAAGTTCTGTTGAAAGAATATTTCACCGATGTATGGTATGTCACTCAAAAATGGAATATAAATCGAAGAAAAACCGCTGACTGTTTCAACCGTACCCAGGGTCTTCTGAAACAGCAATTCGCTCATACCCAGACCAAATAAGAATACCCCAATACCGCTGATGCCCTGCTCAGCCTTTAAGGTTACATTGATGACGGCGACTGCCAAACCCATGATCCCCCCGACAATGATGGCTGCCAGTAAACCCAACCAAATGTTTTCAGTGACGAATGTAGCGTAAAAAGCTGCAAAAGCACCTAACAGCATGATACCTTCCACACCCAAGTTCAACACACCACTTTTTTGTCCAAAGGTCTCACCGAGGGAAGCATATAAATAAGGCGTGGCAAGCCGGATACCAGATGCGAGGATGCCCACTAATACCGTTGTCGTAAAGAGCTCGGCTATCAAGTTGGCACCTCCGCTTCAGATGAAATCAGCTCTTCGCTGACAACTTCCGCCTCCCGCCGCCGGGCCATGCGCCGACGCCAATAGTCAGCACTGACTACAAAAACGACTACCAACCCATTCAATGCGATGATAAACGAAGCGGGTACTTGCATGACTCGCTGCAGCTTATTCGCTCCGACGATGAGCGCACCAAATAAAAAGGAAGCTGGAATCGCGCCCAAAGGATGCAGCTGGCCAAACAAAGCCACCACAATGCCGTTGAAACCAGCACTCCCAGTAAATCCAGTTGCCGATCCATCCGTGAACATTCTATGGTGCAGACCGAAAACCTGGATCGCACCTGCTAATCCACAGAAGGCTCCACTGAGCGCCAACGCCAAGACGATATTCCTGGGTACATTGATGCCCGCGTAACGAGACGCACTGGCATTCATACCAACCGCCCGAATCCGGTAGCCAACAACGGTGCGCCATAAGAATATGAACACCAGGATCGCGGCGATGATCGCCAACGCAGTGCCAAGGTGTAATCTGGTGGGAACCAAACGCGGCAGGTCAAAAGCTGCGCTCAAACGAGCTGTCTGAGGAATGCGTGAGGCCGCTTCCAGCTGCACCGGGTCAATCATCGGTTCTTTCAACAAGTAATTCATACCCTGAACCGCGATGGCATTCATCATGATAGTGCTTAAAATTTCGTTTACATTGAAATAGGCCTTGAGAAAGCCCGGGATGGCTCCCCAAAACCCGCCAGCCAGAAAACCCACGAACAATGCCAGCGGGATGATCAGGTATCCAGGCATGTCCGGAAAGGTCAAGCCAACTAATGTTGAGGCTAAGGCGCCCAGGACCAGCTGGCCCTCCCCACCAATATTGATCACCCCACCCCGGAAAGCGATACAAATCCCTAACGCTACCAGGAGCAGGGGTGTGGCTTTGACCAGTGTATCTGCGATAGCATTCGTACTGCCAAAGGCGCCTTCTAGAAGCGCACCATAAGCTACAACTGGGTTGGCATCAAAGGCCATCAGCATCACGGCCCCGACACCCAGGGCTGCCAAAGTCGCCAGAAACGGCAGCAGAATGTCAAATGCACGCCAGACTTTTGGATGTCTTATAAAGAAAGCTTGCATGGTCTAGATGATTAATCCTCGACGAATGTCGAGCCAAGCGCTTGCGGGGGGCTAATTTTAAGCAAACGCTGCAACGGGCGCCTCAATGATTTTGGTGCTATCGTCAGCACTCTCTCTGTGAAATCGCTGCCCACCAGCAGCAGAACCAGGATCATCAGCACCCAGGGGATAGCATTAAATGCCACCACAGATACCTCCGGGAACGTTCGCTGCAGGTAGGTTGCCAAAGCTTTTGTCGCTCCAAACAATAAAGCGCCAAACATGCCGCGGATAGGCGACCAGCCGCCAAATATGACGATGGCAAGTGCGATCCAGCCAAATCCTCGGGTGAGACCTTCTGACCAGCCAATCTTGATATTTAACGAATACGAAGCGCCAGCGATTCCGACCAGCGCTCCGCCAAGTATGGTGTACAGGTACCGCTGGAAATTGATGCCCACACCACGTGCAAAACCAGCCTCTGGGCGATCGCCCGCGCTGCGCAGACGCAAACCGGGTTGGGTGCGGAACATCCAGAACCAGGTCACAAAAACAAGGATATAAGCAAAATAAACAATAGCGTTCTGGTTGAAGAGGATAGGTCCAACAATTGGAATATCTTTCAAAATTGGAATAGCGTAGTGATTGACCACTGGCCCAGGGATGCGGGTGTAGTTTTGACCTAAGAATGCACTCAGGTCATCGCCCAAGAGGGTTAGTACAAACCCGATCGCAAATTGACTTTGACGCAGGCGAATGCTACCAAAAGCGACAATAAAAGCAAAAAACGCACCGACTCCCGCAGCTGCCAGAAAACCCATCCAAACGTTATCCGTCTCAAAGGCGATGACAAACCCGGTCATGGCAGACATCAGCATGGTTCCATCTAGCGAGAGGTTCACGATCCCCGAGCGTTCAGTCAGGATCTCACCACACACAGCGATGATCAGCGGTGTGGAAGCGAGCACGATCGAAGCAAGTATCAAGATGAGAGGGCTGCTATCCATCATCATCCTTCTTGCGGAAGATGCCGAGCTTCTTCCAATCTCCAAACAACAAGACGAACAGAACCATCAGCTCGGTTAATATGCCACCTAAAGAAGAGTGCAATTGGGTTCGCAACTGAAGCGTGATACTCCCGCTGAGCACAGCGGAGAAAAACAACGCGATGGGTGGCACCAGGAACATGCGGTAATTGGCCAGCATCACCACCAGGATGGCCATAAATCCAATCCCGCCAGAAATGCTCTGGCGTAAACTATCAAACCAGCTTAATGTGCGGACAGCGCCTCCTAAACCAGCCAGAGCTCCGCAAAACATCATGGCTAAGATCATTTCCCTTTCACTGGAAACACCCAGCAAAAAGGCAGAACGCAGATTTTGTCCAATGGCCTTGAGTTTCAATCCCCAGAAGGTGCCCCGCAAGGCAATCACCACCAGTATGAAGGCGACGGCTGCCAGGACTAAGGATAATGGGCTAAAGCGTGAATCCCCATATAACGGTAATAGCGCACCTGGCTGGAATGGAGCCGTACCTCTGAAGGTACCCCCCTCTGGAGGCTGCCAGGGACCTGATATTAGATAATTAGTTAGGATTATGGCAAGAAAATTCAGCGCCAGGCCGCTGAAAATTTCGTGAACGTTTCCCCTGGTTTTTAAAACTGCCGATAGGGCTGCCCAAAGTCCTCCTGCTAACATCGCTGCCAGGATTTCGGCTGTGATCAACACTGCCGGGGGCGCTTCCAACCGCAGGGCGACCCAGGAAGCAGCGATGGCGCCCAACACAATTTGTCCCTCAATGCCAATATTCCACAATCCAGCCTTGAAAGTAACCAATAGACCGGTTCCGGCGAGCAGCAAAGGCACCCAGAAAGCCAACACGCTGAGCGTTTTCGTCTGGTCTCCAAAAGCGCCATCATACATCGCCTGGAAAGCTTCCAGCGGCGCTGCGCCGAATAAGAACAGGAGCAGCGAGGTGACGACCAACGCACCTGCGATAGGAACTGCAGGCCAGACCCAGCGGATCCACCGGCTGGCGTTCATGCCTGCCCTCCGATCAAATGACCAATTTCATCCACGCTGGTATTCTTGGTCTCCAGCACCCGCGACATGACACCACCAGAAAAGACCGCTATCCGGTCGCTCCGATCGAATATTTCATCTAAATCAGCTGACATAAACAAGATGGTAGTCCCATCTTCACGGCGTTGATAGAGCTGATCCCAGATCCAGTTGGAGGATCTCACGTCCAATCCCCTGGTGGGGTGCTCGAGCAGGATCAGTTTTAATTTCTCCCTTAACAGGGCAAACAACAGCCGCTGCTGATTTCCACCTGAGAGCTCATCTGCCGTTGAGTCCGGTCTGCCTACGATTTGGAACTGCTCGATCTTTGAATCTGTTGTCTGGGTAAGCTTATTCCGATCGATAAAGAAGCGATGTTTTGGTTTGGCGAGCTCGACATGCTCCGCTAAGGTCAGGCCTGCAATGAGACCTTCCTCTAAACGGCCTGCAGCTGCGTAGCCAACTCCTTCGTCCTGCATACGATGATATGGATGACCGGTCACATCTTGCCCACCGAGGAGAATTCTTCCATGGTCAGGATGTAAAAGACCAGCGCAGGCTTGCAGGAGAATCCGCTGCCCACTGCCCTCCAAACCAGCCAAACCAAATACCTCCCCTTGCTTCAAGGTGAGATTTACTTCCTTTATTGACAACCGGTAAGTCGGGACATGCAAATCGACCAACTGGAGGGCAGGTTGACCGAGTTCGAATTCTGGTCTTTCGCCTCGCTCTGGGACCTGCCCAAACATCATCTCGACTAACTTCTCATTAGGGCAAGGTAGTTCTGTTTTACCAACCAGCCTCCCACGCTGCAGAACCATCGCTTCCCCACACAACTCCTGGACTTCAGACAGTTTGTGAGAGACCAGAATTACAGTTTTCCCCTCCTCCCATGCCAGTTTGCGGATCGAATCGAAGAGCACCTCTTTTTGCTCTGCACTGATACCGGTTGTCGGTTCATCAAGAATCAAGACTTGGGCTCCACCAACCAACAGACGGGCGAGTTCCAACTGCTGGCGTTCACCCAGTGAAAGATCCTCAATGTTGGATTTTAAATCGAGTTCAAAGCTGAAACGGGAGGTCATCTCCTGCAGCTCTTGGCTGGCAGTTTGATAATCGAGGACCATCCGACCTTCGCGCCCGAGCAAATAATTATCATTTACGGTGAAAGCGGGAACATCCAACGGATCCTGGTAAAGCATACCAACCCCTTTACCAAGCGCGTCTGCAGGCGATGAAAAATCTTGGACCTGGTCATCGAAAAGGATATCCCCCGAGTCTGGCGGCTGGTATCCGGAGAGGATCTTCATTAACGTGCTTTTACCAGCGCCATTCTCGCCTAAGAGTCCGTAGATCCGTCCCCCTTCTAGGACTAGGCTGATGCCGTCATTTGCTTTTACTGGACCAAAATACTTGCGTATGTCTCGCAATTCAATGCGCATATTTTTTTGTTTTCTATACTGGTCTCAGCTCGCTTTCCTTATTGTACCCGTTTCATCTATTTATAAATACTATTTATTATATGACTTATGTCCTTATTATCCTAAGTTTGCTGTTTTTATGGCTCAATTAATGTGCCTGTTTCCCCTTTTAGAGCCCGGCCAATATTTTTCGGATCTGTGACGATCGCCTGTTTTCCGCCAGATTCCAGGAACCAGACGATTGCCTTCATCTTAGGCTCCATCGATCCTTTGGCGAAGTGAGTTCCTTCAGCCAGGTACTGCTTTACTTCGGATACTGTCATGCGATCGATCCACTCTTGATTTGGTTTGCCAAAATTCAAGGCGACTTTTTCGACCGCGGTCGAGATCAGCAGTAAATCTGCATCCAGTAGTTGCGCCAGCAGGCTGCTGGCAAAATCTTTATCAATTACCGCTGCGGTACCTTGAAATTGGCGATCGCCAATATCGATCACCGGGATACCTCCCCCTCCTACTGCGATCACAACCGCGCCAGTTTCAACGAGGGCTTTGATCGATGCGAACTCAACCACTTCAACTGGATGCGGCGAAGCGACAACCCGCCGCCAGCCACGTCCAGCATCTTCAACTACGTCCCAGCCCATGTTCTCAGCCCTGCTCTGCGCTTCGGCCTGCTCCATGAAACTCCCGATCGGCTTTGAAGGACTCTTAAAGGCAGGATCGTTCTTATCAACGAGCACTTGGGTGATGACCGTGCTGACCGGCTTGGTCACCCCACGCTGGTGAAGCTCATTTTGCAGGTTTTGCTGCAAAGCATATCCAATCGCTCCCTGAGAATCAGCCCCACATACATCCAAAGGCAGTTCATGCATCCCTTCTACTTTATGGGCGATCTCGGATCGACGCAGGATGAATCCTACCTGAGGACCGTTACCATGCCCGATGACGACATCCCAATCTGACTCAATCATCCCGGCAATATGTTGGGCGGTTTCTTTAGCGGCCTCATATTGATCGCCAACAGTCTGGTGCTGTTTATCCTTGATAAGTGAGTTGCCGCCAATGGCGACAACTGCGATTTTTCGATCTGTCATCAACTCACCTCATTGTTAAAGCCATTACGGCTTTCTGTGCATGCATACGGTTCTCAGCCTCATCGAAAACGACCGAGTTGGGGCCATCCATCACCTCATCTGTGACTTCAACATTGCGATCTGCAGGCAGCGGGTGCATATAAATCGCATCCGGTTTTGCCAAGGACATCTTGCGTTGATCAGTGATCCAGTGCTCGTATTTCTTGATAATCTGGGAACCTTCATCAGCATCCTGGGTGTGGACCATCGCTCCCCAAGACTTCGCATAAACAATGTCTGCATCCTTGAAGGCAGCTTCCATATCGTCAACCACTTCAAATCCACCGCCGTACTTCTTGGCTTGTTCGCGAGCCTGGTCCATGACTTCTGGCATGAGTTCGAACTCAGGGGGGTGAGCCAGCACGACATCCATGCCAAAGCGAGGCATTTGCAACACCAGACTTTGCGGTACAGACATTGGCTTCTGGTACGAAGCAGCATATGCCCAAGAGACGACCATTTTTTTACGGCGCAAATCGCGGCCTTTCTTTTCAATGATCGTCATCAAATCTGCCAGGATTTGAAATGGGTGGTAGATTTCACACTGCATATTGAGCACCGGTTCCCGGGAAGCTTCGGCCACGAGGTTCTGGTATCTGTTTCCGACACCCCAATCAACGTGGCGGATGGCAATGCCATCAAAATAGCGCCCGAAGATTTCACCAATTTCCTTTTCAGTATCACCGTGAGAAATTTGGGTGGTTTTTGATTCGATAAAGGCAGCATGACCACCCAGCTGGGCCATCCCGGCTTCAAACGAACCCCTGGTGCGCGTACTTGAAAAGAAGAACAGCATTGCCAGGACCTTATCGCGCAGATAAGCATGGGATTCACCCAAAGCGCGTTTTCGTTTTAAATCGAAGGCCACATCCATCACGGTTTCGACTTCTTCTTTGCTAAAATCCAAATCGCCGATTAAATCTCGGCCGCGTAAATCAGTTTGCATCTCGCTCTCCTCTATTCCATTGCTCCCATAATCAAAGCCAATAGCGCCATACGCACAACCACGCCATTATAAGCTTCGATCCAATAACGAGCGTGGCGGGTATCATCTACATCTGCGGGCAGTTCATCCATTCGAGGCAGTGAGTGCAGAATAATGGCATCTTGTTTTGCTTTTCGCAGCAAATCTTTGGTCACTTTATAGTTTGCTGGTGTCATGCCAACATCACCCGTACGCTCATCGCGGGATTTGGTGTAATCTGGCTGCACGACGGGCTCCATATATATTACATCGACATCAGCAATTGCCTCTTCAACATGTTCGATCTCTTTGAAGTTCAAATTTAATGCATTAATCTCTTCTTTGAAATCATCGGTAAGGCTCATATCCGGTGGGGAGACGTAATAGGCATCGATGTCAAACTGCGACATCGCATAGGAGATGCTGTGCATGGTGCGCATGCGCATATCACCGATGAGCAAGAATTTCAATCCATCCAGACGACCCAGCTCGTGTTTAATGGTGTACAGATCGGTCAGAACCTGGGTTGGATGTTCTCCCCACCCATCACCGGCATTAATGACAGGAATGCTGGCCCATTTGGCAGCTTCGTGGGGCGCTCCTTGCTGGAAATGGCGCATGACAATCGCATCACCATAAAATTCCAGCATCCTCACTGTATCCTTGATCGACTCCTGGTAAAAATCTCCAGCCCTGGTCATCTTAGCATCCGAGAAGCCAAGAACATGACCGCCCAACCGGTGCATGGCAGCTTCATGGGCTAGTCGCGTGCGGGTACTTGGCTGGTAGAAAGCAGTCACCAATGTCTTATGAGCCAGCAGGTCGGCATTCTGGCGATCTCTGGCAAAGGGAGCCAAGCGATCACCGACTTCAAATATTCTGAAATATTCCTCCCTCCCAAATTCTTTGAGAGAAAGAATATCTCGTCCCGAGAAACTTCGCATTTCAAAATCTCCTTAATTGAATATTATTTGTTGGATTTCAATGTTTTTGAACTCCAAACTTTGATTGAAAAACGTCGTCTAATTCGACGTCAATTCCCTAACGACATGGAAGCGGAAATAACCAGGTAAGAAATAACTGGACGAGCTGTCAACAATCTTGCCGTCCAAAGAGAACAACCGGGAGGACATTTTTAGAATCGCGTCTCCCCGTTGGATTTGAAGCGCTCGGGCAACTTTTGAATTTGCCGCAACTGCAGCGATCTCGCAGTGAGAGTTTACCAATTGGGGATCGCCCTTCTCGAGTAGAAGGTCCAAGACCGAGCCGCTAAATTCATCCTTGACATCTTCTGGAGACAGAACATCTTTCGGAAGGATATCTACCAGATAAGCAACCGGGCGAGATTCCGCCATGATGACTCTCGATATTGACACAATTTGGCACCCCATTTCTAGTCCCAATACCGTACATTCTTCATCGTTTGCAGCACGAACCTCTAGATCAATTTTTCCCGAGGAGACTGGAAGTCCCGTCCGTTTTGCCAGCGTATCAATTGATTCAAGCACTTCGAGGCCGGTTTCCAAAACCTGAGTAGGTCGCACCACGAACGTGCCCACGCCTTGTCGACGAAGCAGCAAACCCTGGGTTTCAAAGGTCCTCATCGCTTCTCTTAAAGTTGCCCGCGACACACCTAACTGCTTGGCGAGCTCGGGCTCCGTAGGTAAACGATCCCCTGGTTTCGTATCGGCAATCAACTGCGCCAGATCTTCATGCAGCCTATGCGAAAGTGAATGTTGATTAGGTGTTGAATTCGCCATAATTATCCTTATTTTGGGTCATCGTTATCCATCTATGACTGGGATGAATTCGAACTTTGTCACATCCACCAGTCCCAAATCCGAGATTCTCAACTCAGGGATCACTACCAATGCCAGTAAGCTGAGCTGCATATTGGGATTGTTCAACTCGCAACCACAAGCCCGAAAACCTTCGAGAATAGAGGCAGCCTGTTCGGCGACAACTTCCGCTCGCTCATTGGACATCAACCCAGCGATAGGCAGACTGACCTGACCGATTACCTGACCATCTCTGACTACGACCTGTCCACCACCCATTTCAGCCAGGATTTCGACAGCTTTGGCCATGTCTCCTTCATCAGTCCCAACCACAATCAGGTGATGGCTGTCATGCGCTACAGTGGTTCCAACCGCACATGGGACGTCGAAGCCAAACCCATTCACCAAACCAACCTGTACACCCCCGGTCGCCTGGTGACGTTCAACTAAAGCGATCTTGGCAACATCCTTGGAAATGTCAACCTTAATCTCTCCTGATTCCAGGGGAAGTTCCAATTTCAGGTGACGGGTTGTTGCCTGATTCTCTATCACCCCGATAATATTTGCCGAAACAATTTCAGGTTGGGACTCATTATTACCTGAATAAGTCAAGCGGAAATCTTCTGCTTTCAGAGATCGACCCAGGTGAACCGAAGATTTCACCCAATCCGGGTATTCATATGCTGGGATATCGATCTGGACTTGTCCATCCTCGGCGACTAATTTCCCTCGAGCGACAACTTTCTGGATATCCATTTCATTCAAATTGTTGATCAGCAGGACATCCGCATATCTTCCCGGGGCGATCATTCCAATCTCCGTGCCAAGCCCGAAATGCTCTGCAGTGTTGATGGTGGCCATTTGGATAGCGGTAATCGGTGCTAATCCCTGAATTATCGCCTGTCTTACGACACGATCCATATGCCCTTCAGTTACCAACGTCTCAGCATGAGAATCATCCGTACAAAGGACGAAATGCCGTGGGTCCAGTCCCATCTCGGTGACCGCTTTGATTTGATTATCGACATCTTTCCAGGCAGAACCGTCACGCAGCATGGCTTTCATCCCCTGGCGAACCCGGGCCATGGCATCTTCCATCAAGAGGCCTTCATGGTCATCTTCTGGCCCACCCGCAGCATAGGCATGAAAAGGCAACCCTAAATCCGGAGAGGCATAATGCCCACCAATGACTTTTCCGGCCTTTCTGGTTTCTGCCATCTCGGCGTGCATATTTTCGTCACTCATAAAAATGCCAGGAAAATTCATCATTTCCCCCAGCCCGATGATACCCTTCCAGCTCATCGCTTCTGCTACGTCTTCTGGACCGATGCTGGCTCCAGGTGTTTCCAGGCCAGGGGCTGATGGTACACAGGAGGGCATCTGCACCCAAATGTGGATCGGCTGCTCTGCCGCCTCATCAACCATCAATTTCACTCCCCGCAATCCAAATACATTGGCGATTTCATGCGGGTCAATAAACACGCCAGTTGTCCCACTGGGGATTACTGCACGTACAAATTCAGTCACGGTAACCATACCCGATTCGACATGCATGTGGGCATCGAGCAGACCAGGTACCAGGTACTTCCCTGCCGCATCGATTACCTGCGTCTCATCGCTTATCGTGTGACTGGCATCCGGACCGACATAGGCAATCCGTTCGGATTTTATGGCGATATCAGTGGATGGGATGATCTCACCAGATTGAACGCTTACCCAGCGACCGTTTCGGATTACCAGGTCAGCTGGCGTCCGCCCCATGGCGACGTCAACCAGGGTTTGAGTTCGTTTAGTAATCTTTTCTGTAGACATTTTATGCTGTTTTCAACTTAATAACCACTTTATCATTTAGATCAGTTTAATTGGCGAATAAAAAAGACCACCGCCGGGGAGCTCCCGACGCTGGTCGTCCATGGTCACTAATATAGAGGTATTCTTAACCAGAAGGGTGAACAAGGTAATCTTCCTAACAGGAATATCTTGATCAGAATGAAACCAGTTGTCAGACAAACTTTAGTTTAACAAAGAACTTGTGACCTGTCAATTGTCTGACAACTGAATTGCGAAATTTAAGTGACATTATTTCCGAAATTGTTATCCTGTTAACTCTGAAAACTCAATTAATCCAATATGATTGTATAATCTAGGGCATCTTTTTATTGAAATTCGTTGGTTGTTATGTGATGATCGGCAAACTGATAAATTGACTGCGTTCCTGCACACTAAAAAACACACAGACTAATGTCTTTAAGTAATTCTTAGGAGACTTAATGAACCGCAACCTGATTAGAATCACCAGCGCAATAATTGGCCTGATTTTGCTCCTTGTGATTGTATTGGGGTTGATTGGAGAGCGTGGGATTGCTTCACAACCCAGCCAATCACAAACGGAAAATGATGAAATAGGGCAAAACTTTGTTTCGTCTCGAAGTGTTTCATCCCTTACAGAGGGTTCAACGGCCACCATTTGGACGAAGGAAGACATGCTGGCTGCCCAACCCTACCCCTTGGAGATAAATGCTGATGAGACAGCCGTAAGCCTCGAATTATCCAGACCAGATGGACCACCAGGTGTGATCGCCAGCTCACCACCTGGAATAGATTTTTCGGCAGCTGCAAACTCTGTCGAGACGCTGACCACCTCCGAGACAACGGTGATTGGATATAATTATCCAGCCCCGTATGCACG
>CALBUI010000093.1 GCA_937968125.1 uncultured Anaerolineales bacterium
AAAAACAAATCAGGGACCTGATTTTCAACTTTGGATCAGTCTATCCGGAAGTCAGAAAGAACCTGAAAGATTCCGCCTCCAATTATGATGGTCAGGACGAGAACCTCACCTTGTTGGCAGCCCAAATCAGATATACTGTCAACCACGAAATGGCTCAAAAGCTGGGAGATGTGATCTTGCGCCGGACTGAATTAGGTTCTGCTGGTCACCCTGGCGATACTCACATTGAATTTGCTGCAGAAATTATGGGGAAGGAAATGGGTTGGAGCCAAAGCAGAATTGATGAAGAAGTTGCTGATATACGAAAAGCATTTTCCGAGTTCCACACTGAGGAATATGGCCAACCCAGAGAACGAGTGGGCGATCAAACTCTTCAATAGATCTGTTCTCAAGCAGAAGAAGTTTAAGCAGGTTACTAGATTCTTGGGGCCGACGAAGAGATTACATTGTTTAGACATAGGGGGTGACAATGGTGTGATCAGCTACATGCTGAGGAGGAATGGTGGGAGATGGGCAAGCGCAGATTTGGATGCTTCAAGTGTTGAAGCCATAAAGCACCTTGTCCAAACTGATGTTTATCAAATCGATGGGGAGAGCACCCCATTCCGATCCAATGAATTCGATCGGATTGCCATTGTTGACTTTTTGGAACACATCCCCAATGATGAGCACTTCATAGCAGAACTGTACCGGATATTGAAACCAGGCGGCCTCATAGTAATCAATGTACCAAATATTAAAGATGGTTTTCTGCGGAAAATTAGGAATGCACTCGGTCAAACAGATGAAAAACATGGCCATTTGCGCCCTGGCTATACATTAAATGGTTTAGAGAAGCTGTTAGGTGATGAATTCCTGCTGATTAAATCCAAAACCTATTCGAAATTTTTCTCAGAATTAATTGATGTCGCCATAGTAGGTATGGTTTCAGTCATCAAGAAAGATAAAAACGGAAATTCGCAGAAAGGGATGATTGTTACCGATCAAGATATTGAAAGATCGGCATCCATGTTCAGGTTTTATTCCCTGCTTTATCCGTTCATCCGTCTATTTTCAATGCTGGATGCCTTGCTGTTCTTCAGGAGCGGATACATGCTCATTGCCAGCGCCCAAGTTAAGAAATTTCAAAAATCACCCTAGCAAATATGGTTCAAGCAAACAGTAAACAGCGCATCCTGGTAACAGGGGGTACCGGGTTCACCGGGGCTCATTTGGTCCGACGATTAATTTCGAAGGGGCATGAAGTTGTCGTCCTGGACAATAAGAAAGGTATTGTCTATGATGATCTGGTTGGCCTGGGTGCAGAGATCAATATCGGTTCAATTACTGACAAGAAATTGATTGAAGAATTGGTTTCTGGCTGCGACACTGTGCACCATCTCGCGGCAGCATTTCGCGAGATAAATGTCCCTAAAGCTTTTTATTGGGACGTGAATGTAAATGGAACACGCTATCTCTTAGAAGCTTCTGAGAAGAATAAAGTCAATCGATTTGTTTACTGCAGTACCTGTGGGGTGCATGGGGATGTTGAAAACCCTCCTGCAGCTGAAGACGCTCCGATCACTCCGGCTGATTATTACCAGCTGACGAAATATGAGGGCGAAAAAGTCGCCCATGAATTTATCGAACGGGGGATGAAGATATCGATCCTGCGCCCAGCAGCGATTTACGGGCCGGAAGACCCGGAACGCTGGTTGATGTTGATTAAGCGCGTTTCGGCAGGAAGGTTCTTGATGTTTGGAGATGGAAAGGCAACCTATCACCCTCTCTACATAGATAATTTGATCGATGCTTTTGAGCTATCGGCCGAAAAAGAAGAAGCAATCGGGCAGACATATCTAATTGCTGATGATGATTATTACCAGTTGAATGATTTGGTGACAGAAATTGGGTCGGCGCTGAATATTGATGTGGATATTATTCACCTGCCATTCACTCCGCTTTGGGTTGCTGCGGCCCTCACTGAGGCTGTCTATTTGCCCCTCAAAAGTAATCCACCTCTCTTCCGACGACGAGTGGATTGGTTCCGGCAAAATCGTGCCTTTGATATCACCAAAGCGAAAGATGAGCTTGGTTACAACCCTCAAATCGATCTGCACACTGGAATTGAGCGCACAAACGACTGGTATCTCGAGAACGGGTACCTAGGATAGAATTGATCAACACGATAGACAATTAGATGTACTCTGAGAATTCGCAAGAAATGTCAGAAATTGATCATGAGAGCGGGCCTGGTTTACACCAAAGCCTGTTTAAAAAAGAATCCAATCTAGATAAATACCGCCGGATGGTGATTGGAGACCAGGGTTGGTTGAAGGTGCTGTATTTTGAGTTCGTAATCCTGTTCTTCAGTTTGATCCCAGGCGCGCTTGGGCTTGTCTGCCGTAAGCTCTTTTACCGACCATTGTTCAACCAGGTTGGGAAGAACGTGATCTTCGGCAGAAATCTGACATTAAGGCATCCGCACAAAATCAGTATTGGGGATAACGTGATTTTCGATGACGAATGTCTCCTGGATGCAAAGGGGGAATCGAATTCGGGAATCAGGATTGGCGATTATGTCACCATTGGTCGATTTACTTCATTGGTTTGTAAAAATGGGGATATTGAGATTGGTCCACATGTGAATATCGGCAGCACGGTGAAAATCATTGTCGCCGATAAGGGGAAAATCACTTTCGGATCGAATATTGATGTGGGGTCGAACTGCCATTTTTCAGGGGGCAGTTACGATTATTCCAATTCAGAGAGATTACCATCAACTCAAAGGCTGACTACGGAGGGAATAATCGTGGATGAATTCGCCTGGATTGGTGCCGGGGTGATCGTCCTGGATGGGGTTCATATCGGACGAAAAAGCATAATTGGGGCGGGAGCGGTGGTCACTCAGGATATCCCGGCTAAATCTATTGCATCTGGAGTGCCGGCAGAAGTCAAACGAGAGCGCTAGATCTGGGTGATTGAAATCGACAATGAAAGGAAGAATACAATTAATCCTCAAAGCACTGGTTTCCGTAGCCCTGATCGCTTATTTGCTCTCGCAAACCGAATATACAGCTATTTTTTACTCGCTAATTTCGGCAGATCCAATTTATCTTTTCTTAGCCCTGTTGACTCTTTTCCTGGGAAAATTAATTTCAGGTTACCGCTGGCAAATACTTTTATTGGCTCAAAAAATTAAGATCCCCTTGAAAACTTTGATCGCCTCATTATTTGTGGGGCAATTTTTCAACAGTTTTCTCCCAACCACAATCGGGGGAGATGCGATCCGGGCGTATGACACCGCGGTTGAAAGCAAGGAGACCGCTAAATCCGTGACGACCGTATTCATGGATAGATTTATTGGTGTTTTGGCTCTAGTTGCTCTAGCAGTTTTAGCGGTACCAATTGCGGTGATGATGGGTGAGGAGGTCAGTTTTTACGTTATACCAGTTCTAATTGTGGGACTAATATGTTTGGTGGGATTGGTCGTGGTGCTCAATAACTCACTGGTCAAGTTTTTTGCAGATACTCTACAGAGAGTGAGATTAAAGCGCATCGCTGATCAAGTAAGAAAAGTATACCGGTCAATCCAGGAGATGAAGGGGGATACCAAAATACTTTGGTCAGCATTCGGAATATCCCTATTATTACAGATCAATGTTGTGTTTTTCCATTATCTGATTTCGCTATCCCTTAACCTGGATGTTTCCATTATTTATTATTTCATCATAGTTCCCATTGCATTAACTGTCCTGATCGCCCCATTTTCTATCAATGGTATCGGGCTTCGAGAAGGCATTTTTGTTTTCCTCCTGGCGGGTATCGGAGTCACAGCTTCTGAGGCGATTGCCTTTTCATTACTATCCTTCATATTAGTTCTTACCCAGGCTGTGATAGGTGGAATAATCTTCGCTCTAAGAGGGGTAAAGATCAGCGAGTTAACCACCAAACAACTGGGCTGATGGATATACTAATTCTTCACTAAACTGACCGGGTCACCCATACTAACAAGAGGCTTGATTTCGATTGGGTTCGTTCAACTTACCACGCAAATGGCTGGTGATCCTGGTCTGTTTGGTTATCGGCACAGCAGCAATCCTCTTTTTCAGGCCGTGGAACGAGCCTGATGACGCGCTGGAAATTGGATCGAATACAAAAATCGAAGATAAACCAATTGATACAGCTACACTGATACAGGAAACCAGTGAATCCAGTTCTGATCTCGCTGAGAAAAAATTATCAACCAGTGGAGAAAAATTAGGCACATTTACGCTCTGGTCAGAGGTTGAAATACCTTTCAAAGGACCTTCATCTTCCGGATTGAGTGTTGACAACAATCCCTTTCAGGTAGATTTCGCGGTAACTTTTTTCGATCCAGCTGAAAATCAAATTATTGTTCCTGGCTTCTACCAGGGGGATGGCCAGGGAGGAATGGATGGAAATATCTGGCTGGTTCGCTTTTCCCCAGACAGTCTTGGAGAATGGAGGTACCGTACGAGCAGTTCCCAAGAACTCCTCAACGGTCATTCAGGAGTGTTCGAGGTCGTAGCTGCACCGCAGTGTGAAGATGATCGGACCGGAGAGAATACCAATTTCGGATGTCTGGGTCGCTTGACCTATACCGGGCAACATTACCTGTCTTTCTCGGATGGAACTGCCTGGTTGAAAGGTGGCGTCAACGAACCCGAGGATTTCCTGGCCCCTGGAGTAAACGCAGGATTTGCAAGTAAAGAGGCGGCGATCGATTTCCTGGCTGAGCACAAGGTAAACTCTATTTATTTGGTCCTGCACAATATTGATGGGGATGGGAAGAATGTGTGGCCCTGGCCTGGTTCAACCCTGGAAGAGGCAAAGCGCAATACTAAGCATTTTGATATTGGCAAGCTTCAAGAGTGGGAAGGATTATTTGATTATCTCCAAGATAAGGGGATCGTGCTTCATCTCGTGCTAGAAGATGACAGCGCCTGGACGGGCTTTGACAGGCAGGTGTATTACCGGGAGATGGTCGCCAGGTTTGCACATCACCAGGGAATTATCTGGAACATTTCCGAAGAATTCAATGAGAATTATTCGCCGGATGAGATCAAGCAATATGCCAAGATGCTGCGTGATTTGGATCCGTATGACCATCCCATCACAGTACACCATGCGGGGAGGACAAGCCAATGGCAGCCCTTTTTGGGTGATGAGAACATCGATTTGACCAGCTTTCAGACAGAATCTGCGCCCCAGAATGAGCAGGCAGTGTACTGGTTCGGTCTATCAGAGGCTGAGGATAAAACAATCCCAATTTCATTTGATGAAACCGGTCAGCTTGATTCGCATGAAGTAAACCTAGCGAGAAGGATCGTCTGGTCGGTTTATTTGGGTGGGGCGAATATTGAATTGTTCACAAATTTGAACTCAGGATACCTGGAATTTGAGCCCTTTTTTTCTGATATGGGGCGCGCTCGAGAATTTATCGAGAAGCTGCCATTCGACTCGATGGCTCCATGTAATGAACTCCTCCAACCAGAGGGTGGTTATTGTTTTGGTAAGCCAGGGGAAGTTTACGTGGTGTACTTCCCAACTGGAGGATCGTTGGCGATTGACTTGACGGATATGGAAGGAGATGGAAGTGCAGTCTGGTTCGACCCTCGAACAGGCGGGACAATCCCGGCGGGACGAACCGAGGGGGGAGAGATGAATACTTTGTCCGCACCCAGCGGTGAAGATTGGGTTTTGCTAATTAGATCGAGGGAGTTCGTGAATTGATGTTGGCAATCAGGGATATTAGATATTGGATATTTGATATTGGATATTTGATATTAGATTATTAGAATTTTGGTAGTTTTTCAATTCTTATTAGTGAGTTTATTTTGCCGTCGCCGATAGTTCATACAACACTTGGGTATATCATCTACCGGATATTCAGAAACCGGGTACCGAAGGATTTCAACCGGGTTTATCTGGCGCTGCCATTGGCTTTGATCATTGCCATTGGAGTTTCCATATTACCGGATATAGATTCTATCGCTGGGATCTTGATGGGGGATTTTGCGAAGTATCACAATAATGCAACGCACTCATTATTTGTGGCTGTTCTGGTGGCAACTTTTCTAGCGATCGCCATCCGTTTGATCGTAAAATCTGGCTTCTGGATCTGGTTTGCAATTGGTTTTTTGGGATATTCACTGCATGTATTGATGGATTACTTCACTTTTGGGGGGAGAGGCGTGATGCTGTTTTGGCCCATATCATTGACCCGGTATGAGGCTCCAGTGAATTTGTTTTATGGAGTTCGGTGGTCAGAGGGATTGCTGAACTCTGTCCACATAAATACACTTGTTACTGAATTAGTTTTTGTGCTGCTGGTTGCGATGGCGTTTCTTATAATCGATAAAAAAGGAACCTCAACAAACGATAATAAAAAAAGTTTACCTAATTCATTGGAATGACTCCATTCTTGATAAGATAACCAGTTTCTGTATCGTTCTTCACTGATACGTGTTCAAAAATTTTTCAAACTGTGCACACGGGGGATATAAATTCCCAATTCAATAACGTGATACCTCTAAAATGAATTGATGATAATCTGCATTCTCGGATGATTATTTCGAATAAGTATTTCAGAAAGTGATTAATGAGAAGTAAAAAAATCAAATCATTAAATGTTGAAGAGAATCGAATATTGGAAATATCATTGTTGATATTGATTACCGTTGTTGCACTATGCATCCGATTCTTCAAATTAGGGGAATGGAGTTTTTGGATCGATGAGATAGCAACTATCAATCGAGCACAAACCCCCCTCGGAGAGTTATTAATGAGAGGGCAAATCGGGTTTACCTATGTCCTTACCAATATTGCCCTTATTAACTTCGGGGTGAGCGAATGGAGTTCTCGCCTCGTTCCTGCTGTGATCGGTATTATTACGATACCTATAGTTTACTTTCCAATTAAAGCAATGTTTGAAGCGAAAACGGGCTTGATTGCAGTCTTGCTTATTGCAATTTCCCCATGGCATCTTTTTTGGTCGCAGAGTTCCAGGTTTTACACCTCATTGATGCTATTTTACTTTATAGCGATGTTCGCCTTTTATTATGGTTTTGAGAAAGATCGTCTCTCGTACATTATCATGGGAATCATATTTTTCGGGATCGCATTCCAAGAAAGGATGTTCAGCCTGCTGCTTATCCCAGCCCTGATCGTCTATATTGTAATAGTCAAGTGGTCATCTTTCGAGACTCCAAAGGGTTTAAACAAAAGAAACTTGCTTCCATTGGCTGTTGTTGGCTTGATTGGATTGGTGGTAGTCATTTT
>CALBUI010000094.1 GCA_937968125.1 uncultured Anaerolineales bacterium
TACATGAATGGCCAATTTCGGGTGGCTTCCAGCACCGCATAGGTCTCTTGGGGTACATGCTCTTCAAGATAGCCTGCCATTTCCGCGTTTAGTAGACGCCGCTCATCGATCACTTCCCCCTCAGTGTCCATCAACACCACATAGGTGCGTTTAAGATGGAGGTCGATTCCAAGGTAGAATGGATACATAGCGTTCCTCCTCTTGAAAAACTAGTTGTCTGATTACTTCTAGTTTAGCATTGAGGCTGGGACGCTTTCATGGTATCACCGGAGTTGCACCGGAACATGAAGAAGGAAAGGCGAGCTGCAAACATGTACATTAGGAAATAATCTAATCGAGAGCTTCGATTGTAAGGAAAAATCATCGAAATATGTTCTGTTGGGCTCCTTCTTGTCATAGGAAACTTAAGTTATACCTAACTTACATCTCCTTGATATCTAATTTTTGCTTAAAGAAATTTCCCCATGCAAAAAATATATCCCCAACCAAATTACCACTCTGTGTAACAAAGGTATGCATAATTCGTTTTAATCTTCAACTCAACAACTCATCTTTGAAGTGCAAGGTGGGAGAATTCAGGTAAGGAGAATGGAGGAAGTACATAATTCCTGGACCTGAATATTTACTATTCCTTCTGCACTTTATAGGTTTTTCTGTTCTACAGCAGGCTTGCGATTTTCTGTAGATCGATCAGCAAATTATCGAATCAACAAAACATAGTAATTACTGTCTGTAGAATAGATTTTGATCCTTCAGGGGTGGATCACTTTGAGGTACTAGATCAGCAAATGTATAAAAATCCCCCTGTTAAGCAGTTAGGGAAAGGACTCATGCAAGTCTATCCACTCACCTCATTTGTATATTTCCTTTCTGGGAAAGTCAAACCAGAGTAAAACGATGATAATTTCACAATTTCACATAACAATCTTATCCATAATACCCCTCCTTCATACCGGCTATGATGGCGGAATTTTTGCCGGCCTCCTGCATCCCATCCTTGGTATCGACCACCTGTTAGCAATGGTTACTGTCGGGCTGCTCAGCGCCCAAATGGGCGGCCGCGCCATCTGGACTGTCCCGGCGACTTTCGTTACCGTGATGGCAGTTGGTGGCATTCTGGGTATTGCTGGAGTTCCTCTACCTTTTGTAGAATACGGCATTGCCCTGTCAGTTGTCATTCTTGGCATAGCACTGTTTGTCCCCAAGAAGATTCCGGTATGGCTGGCGATGGTCTTTGTTGGCATATTTGCTTTGTTCCATGGTCATGCCCATGGAACAGAGCTGCCTGCCATATCTGAGACCATGCTTGATGTTTTCGCTTACGTTTTTGGTTTCCTGGTGGCCACGGCCTGTTTGCATCTGATAGGGGCATTGGTTGGCCAGGCAGCAATCAGCACACCTCGAGGAGCAAATGTGCTTCGGATCTCTGGTGCAGTGATCGCCGGCGTCGGGATATTTTTGATTATTGGACTGTAATACGACTAATTATAAGAATTGCTTGGGAATAGGATCATATGGTTGTCGAAAATGTTGACGGCACAGAGTTAAAATTTAAGAATCCAGGTCGTTTACTCCTGGTGGTGATTGGCTTCCTTTTCTGGGCAGTCGGTTTTATCGATCTGATCGGCCATACCAGCGCCGATCCCGATGTTTTTGGACTATATTCCCTTCCCTTTTTTATTCTTATCATTCTCTATGCCAGCACCATCGTCATCTGGTTTTTGCTGTTCTTTAACTCCAAGATCCTTTCCAGGGTTGCAGATGGAGTTAGGTACATCCAGAACCACGTTTGGTTAGCCCTCCCTATCCTGGCTGGGCTTGGAATCGCTCTATGGATTATCTTCGAATGGGATAGGTGGTCGCGCTTGCCAGGATTACAGGTGGCTGCCCTTGGTCTCGTTTTGCTGACCGGGTTCATAATTCTATTCACCAATTGGGACGAAAGTAACGGTAAGCAGAGGTGGCGGAGACTGATTGGGTACCTTTTAATCGCCCTTGTGGCCGTCGAGGTGCTTATCCAGCTGGTGGCATATTTGGGCTTCCTTCCCGGTGTTCACACCATAGGCGGAGACTACACTCCATATGAACGTGTTTACCACAACGCGGAGGGCTATAGAAACGGATATGCCAACCGCTATGGCTGGTATTATCCTGATTCTGAGCTGGAGGATGAAAGCCACAGAATCCTGATCCTGGGTGGAAGCAATGTCCAGGCGCTCCAAGTGTCTCCTGAAGACCAATTTACCGCCCTCCTTCCGGAATTGATAAACCAGGGTCAGGTAGAAACAGGGATCTCAGCTGAAGTAATTTCAATTGGGCTTCCTGGCTTTGGACCGAGTCCTTACCTTTACGAGGAATTCCTTTCCGAGCTTCTCCTGGATCCAGGAATAATTTCCGTTGATGAAATTATCGTACTGTTACATTTGGGCAATGATTTTCAGAGTCCCGAAACGGCAATCAATCCGATAATTTACACAGTTGATGAGACAGGTAGCGTCGATGTTCACCCAGGTAGTGCCAAACTCCGCCACGATTTAACCCACTATTTTATGCGCAGCTATTTATCGTTTCAGCCCGTGGAGATCTTGCGCGGTAATTACCTGACGCCCAGGGTGATCGACGGGTTGTTTAGCAGCTGGAGAAACGCTGCTCAAGCCTCTTCTAGCTCTCCCCCAGCAGATAGTGAAATAGATTTCCCCAGATTGAGAGGGTCAGTCACCAGCACTTATGCGATCAACGAACCTGGACACGCCGGCATCAAATCAACCGAGCAGCAAAGCATTTCGTACGGGAATAATTTCATTTTCAAGTTGGATGATGATCAAGAGAAACAGGACTCCATTGCCATTGTAAACAGCTTGTTAGCCACCGCTCAAGAATTTGCCATCAAAAATGACATTACCTTCCGGGTAGTCACCATACCTGTCTTTCCGGAAGCTTTCTTCGATCAGTTCCAGGGCGACAATTGGGAGCCGCAAATGGGTGGTTATGACCTTTTCCAACCGGAGCGGATATTGATCGAAATAGCTCAGTCAGAGGGGATCCCTTTGCTACCTATGGGACATTATATGTCCACGGACAAATTGAACGTTGAGGCTATCAGAAGCCTCCATTATTCAAACGGACAGGGTCACTTTACTCCTGTCGGACATGAGTACTACGCTAACGCCATTTATGAATGTTTTTTTGCAGATACTGAGAACGATCGCTGTTCTCAGTAATTGGGAGAATCTGGAATAATGACGGTAGACAACTTATCATTTTATTGGAAACAAATAATTCAGGATGCATCCATTCGTTTAAGACTGCCCACGGATCGTGTCAGGTCAGCAGTGGAAAGCGACCGACGAGCTATCTATCCCTTCACCATTTCGCCATACCTCTTCGAAGATCTCAAAAACCTAAGTAAGAAGGAAGATTTTCCTTTATCAATATTGCTCCTGACGGCATTTAAAGTCTTACTTTACCGCTACACGGGTCAGACAGATATCATGCTTGGCTCGCCAATTACCCAGGAAAATCAATACCGTGAAAAGAATCCAATCGATTTCTTCATCAATAACCTAATCTTGCGCACAGATTTATCGGGTCAACCCAGCTTTCGCGAAATGCTGGCCCGGGAACAAGGAGTATTTTGGGCTGCAGAAGAAAATAAAAACCTAGTCAAAGATCAGATGCCGGAGCTAGATCAAAATGGACTCGCTTTGCCTCAAGTCATGTTCATTTATCAGCCCGTACACAATGAGGATCTGGAATCATCTGACTCAACGAGATTCCAAAATCAAGACCATGTCGGGGTCAATCTGCCTGAATTGACATTGAAGATTGATGATAACGGTGAAAACCTGGAGGGATTCATCGAGTACAACTCAGGCTTGTTCGAATCATCCACCATAAGCAGGATGATCGGTCACTTAGAGACTTTGTTAAAAGCAATCATCGATCAACCCAATGCCCCAATTTCCAGGCTGCCAATCCTGACTGAAAATGAGAAACATCAGCTTCTGGTGGAATGGAATGACACGCAGACAAACTACCCCAGGAATGCGACCATCAACCATCTTTTTGAAGCGCAAACAGAAAAAACACCCAATGCAACCGCCCTTATTTTTGATCAACAACAGCTAACCTATCAGGAATTGAACCAGCAGGCCAATCGAATAGCCCACTACTTGCGATCACTGGGTGTCGGTCCAGAGGTTTGTGTTGGATTATGCCTGGAGCGTTCGCTTGATATGGTGATCAGCATCCTGGGTATTCTGAAGGCTGGCGGCGCCTACGTGCCTCTTGATCCTGAATACCCGGAGAAACGTTTGAAATTTATGTTGGCTGATACCAAAGCGCCCGTCTTGATCACCCGGCAATCCCTTATTCCAACAGCTCTGGATCAGCAAACGAGTGTTATTTATCTGGATGAAAATCTAGCTGATATTGCGGAAAATTCTGCGCATAATCCTTCACCTCAAACGAACGCTGAATCATTAGCTTATGTGATGTACACCTCAGGATCTACCGGCCAGCCCAAAGGGGTGAGCATCACCCATCGCAATGTGGTCCGCCTCGTCAAAGATACCAACTACATTGAATTGGATGAGGATCAGGTATTCCTCCTGCTGGCGCCGATCTCTTTCGATGCTTCTACGCTTGAACTCTGGGGACCATTATTAAATGGAGGACAGCTGGTCATTTACCCTGCCGCTAAGCCATCTTTGCCAGAATTGAGCAAGATCATTGAACAGCAAAATATCTCTACCTTATGGCTTACAGCAGGATTATTTCACCAAATTGTCGATGAGCGATTAGAGAGTCTCTCATCAATCAAGCATCTTCTGACTGGTGGCGATGTCCTCTCCCCTTCTCATGTAAAAAGGGTACTTACATCTCTCCCGGATTGTTTACTGACCAATGGATATGG
>CALBUI010000095.1 GCA_937968125.1 uncultured Anaerolineales bacterium
GATAGTGCCGGTGGCCCTCCTTAGATTGCCGGGCGTGCCCCCCTCACGTCCGGCTCTTTTTTTAATCAATTCCTTCCAAAATTCTCTCATTTCGTTTGCCAGGGTGAACCAGGCTGGGCTACAATTCAATGATATGAACCATGTGGATCATTTGAACCTGATCAGGGAAGCTATCCTTGAGCCAGGGGGCACTTGGGCAGAATTGGGGTCAGGACGGGGTGCTTTTACCCTGGCGCTGGCTGAACTCGTTGGTCCGTCTGGGATTATTTACTCAATCGACCAGAATGCCGGAGTATTAAATGAACAAAAACGAGCTATTGAGAGGCGTTTTGGAGATTTGCAGCCTTTAATGCATTACTGGAAAGCAGATTTCACGCAACACCTGGAGCTGCCTTGCCTCGATGGCCTTTTAATGGCGAATTCCCTGCATTTTCAGCGAGATAAAAAATCTGTCCTCAAGTTGGTCTATGATTATTTATCTCCGAGCGGGTACTTAATCCTGGTGGAATACAATCTTCAGCAGGGCAATACCTGGGTTCCTCACCCAATTCCATTTGAAGAATGGGAAGAACTAACTCAAGAGTTCGGTTTCGTTGATTCGCGTTTGTTGGGAACAAGACCCAGCAGGACCATGCGGGAAATCTATTCTGCTGTGTGTCAGAAGGCTGGTTGACCGGGGGATTCATATATAATTTATATATAGGAACCATTGGCGGGTATGGAATCCCGCCCAGAATATTTGGAGAGATTCACATATGAAAGTGAATGAATGCATTGCCTGTACAGAATTCCCTTGCCAGGATGTCAATGTAGACCATTATGTGATCCCGGAGATTGATCTCGATCCAGCGAAGGTAAAGCTGTTGATGGTCTCCGAAGCAGCTCCAGCTGACCACAGAGATTATTTTTATGCTGGCAGCGAGTCGAGTTTCGAGCGGACGACCCTCGCAGCTTTTAATGAGGCTGGAGTTGCGGTCTCTTCATTCAACCAGATCCTTGGTATGGGTGTTTACCTGACCAACGCAGTTAAGTGCGGCAAGACAGGCTATGGAATCAAAGCCGCTACAATCAAAGAATGCTCGAATATTCTCGAGGAGGAGATTTCTCGATTTCCCAATGCCAGGGTCGTCATGCTGATGGGGGATGCAGCCATCAAGGCCATCAACTACATCGCCAGGAGTGCAGGCGAACCGAGGGTGATCCCTGCCGGATCAACCTACAAAATTCGAGGGGGCGAGTACTATTTCCGGGGTATGCGCGCTTTTCCTTCCTATCTCCAGGTGGGTCCAAGTGTCGGCATTGAGAAGAGCAAACAAAGGATGATCGCCGAGGATATCAACGCAGCCTTGTCTTTGGTTAGCTGATTATCCAAACATTAAACAATCATGGTAGGGGCGAAGCAAATTCCTAATTCCAGATTTAACTAGGTCCACTTGTTTGCTTCGCCCTTACAGATAAGATCAGGAGAATTTGATGCCCACTGTAGAAGAAGTCATGGCGCAGCTCGAATCGAAAGCGAAACCCGATCAAGTGGATGGCATGGCCAGGTTCGCCATCGTGGGTGAGAAAAGGATGGGTGTGTCGGTGCCTGACATGCGCAAGATCGCCAAAGGGATCGGGAAAGATCATCAGCTGGCACTGGACTTGTGGGAAACTGGTGTGCCGGAAGGGATGATCGTAGCAGGGATGATTGCTGAACCAGATAAATTGACCGAGCAGGAAATGGAGTCCTGGGTGGTGGATATCAATTCTTGGGATGTTTGCGACCAGGTGTGCATGAACTTGTTTGAGAAATCACCCCTGGCGGAGAAAAAGATATTCGATTGGTCCGGGCGGGAGGAGGAATTCGTCAAGCGGACCGCTTATGCGCTGATCGCCTGCCTGGCCTGGCATGATAAGGCGGCCAGTGATGAAGACTTTATCAAGTATTTCCCGGTGATTAAGCCCGGGGCGACTGATGATCGCAATTTCGTCAAAAAGGCAGTTAACTGGGCGCTGCGCAATATCGGCAAACGCAACCTGGCTCTCAACCAGGCAGCCATCGAGGTCGCATACGAGATTAAAGAGATAGATGCCAAATCTGCCCGTTGGATTGCCTCTGACGCGATCCGTGAGTTAGAGAGTGAAAAAATCCAGGCGCGCTTAGAGAAGAAAGCCCGGGTTTAATACCAATAAAAATGATCTGTGTTTATCCGTGTTCATCCGCGTCCAACAGATAATTTATCCTATAATAATTATTCAATACGCCATACCCGCTCAGCATGGATAGCAGGTTCGTTGAAGCGGCCTTCCAGGCTGACCTCCCCCTCGACGATAAACGGGTGCACCCGGGAAAAAACTTTTCTGTGGCGTCGATAGACCTCATCCGGGATCACGACCAGCAGCATATCTTCCAAATCCTCCAGGTCTAAATAGTGAATATATGCGCCGCTCTTGGCGCGCCTCCGTTGGCGCATAAATTGGATTCCAGCCACCCGCACCCGCTCGCCAACTCGTTTCGCAGCTGCAGCTGTTGTCAGCGCTCCCGCGGCCTGGATCTGGTCGCTGTACAGCTCCAGACGGTGAGCGACCACGCTGACCCCGAGCAGCTGTTCCTGGGCGACCACTTTCTCCTCCAGCCCCCAATCTTCCCCGGAAGTATCCCCAGATTCCAGCGAGAATAGGGACAGCTGCCCACCCTGCCAGCCGCCTCCTTTAATCGTCTCCAGCAGGCGCGGGATTTTACCGATCCCATCAAACGCACCCACCCGGATTAAATTCTCGGCTTCTTGATTGCGAGGATCAACCCGGGTCAGGAAATCGTTCAGGGAATTGAAAGGACTTTCCGCTAAAATTCTCTTCTGAGTACGGCGGGTCAGCTCACGCACCTGGTCGAGACCCATGAACAGAATCGGTTCACCTTCGATATAAGAAACACTAAACTGGCGATGAGCATAATTCACATGCGGCGCTTGAAGTTTGAGCCCCATGCGGCGGGCTTCGTTGAGA
>CALBUI010000096.1 GCA_937968125.1 uncultured Anaerolineales bacterium
GAATTGGTCGCAAAACATAGAAGTATTTTTTCAGCCACACATTATCACCTTGCAGGTATTCTCTGTTATTACCTTGGGCCATATGGAGATAATGGTAGGTGCTTGCAACTGGAGAATAATACTCTCCTGCTAAGGAACGCATTTGGGCGGCAAGGGAATATTCTTCAAGATAGATGATTGGTGAACCCAGCCACTCCATTAAAGGTGGATTTGATTTTCGGAATAATAGAAGCGCCTTCTGAAAATCCCAGCCGCTAAGATCAAGGCTATCGTCAATAGGTCTTTCAATCACATCGCGCTTTTTTCTGATAGATAAATACCATTCCACAGGATGCAAATATAGAAATCTCACATCGTAATCACTATCAGCTGAAGGAAATCCCCAGGCCCGGCTGCCTGATTCACAGGCATAGAGAATTTTGACATTCTCTTCATCCTCAATCTCCCTTAAGCGCAAGTTAATTTTATCGTTCGTATCAGTTTCAAAGTGATGGGTCATTTAGACTTTTCCGATGTTCAATTCTCGATAATTATTGGGTTGCAAAAGCTGATTCATTCCTATGATTGTAAGGGAATTATCGAGAGATGAACAATTGATTTATATTATCTAATCATCATAACTTGAACAAATGTTACCCTTATGGATTATGGTATCCTACTTATCCTATGACTGATCACCAATTCACCAATCAAGAACTGGCCGATATTTTTGAGACCATCGCCAACCTGCTGGAGATCAAAGGCGAGGTGATCTACAAAATCCTGGCCTATCGCAAAGCTTCTGACAGCCTGCGAGATTACGGGGGTAACGTATACTCAGTATGGCAGGAGGGCAAGCTGACTGATATCCCTGGGATTGGGAAAGCAATCTCAGAAAAAATCAATGAGCTGTATAGGACAGGTCACCTGGAATTCCTGGACAAATTATCCGCAGAAGTGCCTCCCAGCCTGGCCGAGCTGCTGGAGGTGCCTGACCTGGGACCAAAGAAAGTGGCTTTATTTTGGAAGGAATTGGGCATTACCGATCTGGCTGGTCTTGAAGCTGCCGCCCGCTCAGGCGAATTACAAAACCTTCCCGGAATGGGTCAAAAATCAGAAGCGAAAATTCTCGCGGGGATAGAAGCACTTTCCCGTCGGACGACACGCACTCCTCTCTGGAAAGCTTGGCCGGCAGCCGATGAGCTTCTCACTAAGCTCAAGGAAATCCCCGGAGTGGAGCGCGCTGTGGCTGGCGGCAGTTTACGCCGCATGAAGGAGACTGTGGGCGACTTGGATTTGCTGGTGGCTGCAAAAGATTCCGCACCCGTGATGGAAGCCTTTACCAACTTGCCTGAGGTATTGCAGGTGATCGGGAGTGGTAAAACGAAGTCCAGCGTGGAATTTAACAATGGCCTGCGGGCCCAGCTGTGGGTACATCCCCCCGAACGTTTCGGCACTGCCTTGCAGTATGCTACTGGTTCAAAAGATCACAACGTGCGCCTGCGCGAGCTTTCACAAAAAAAGGAGCTCTCCCTTTCGGAGCATGGCTTTGCCCGGGAGGACGAAACCGAGATTTTGTGCGCTTCGGAAGAAGAGGTCTATGAAGTGCTGGGGATCCCCTATATCCCCCCGGAAGCTCGCGAAGACCGGGGAGAAGTGCAGGCCGCTCTGGCAGGGGAGCTGCCAGATTTTATAGAACTCAGCGACATCCAGGCCGAACTGCACACCCATTCCACCTGGAGTGATGGCAAAGTATCCATCAAAGAGATGGCCATCGCCGCCCGGGAGCGAGGCTACAAGATCCTGGCCGTCACTGACCATTCTCCGTCTCTGGGCATCACTCAGGGGGTAACCATTGAGGATTTTAAGGAGCAGCGGGCCGAGATCGACCGCGCCCAAAAAGAGCTCGGCGATTCAATCCTGATCCTGCAGGGCTCCGAAGTTGAGATAAAAGCCGATGGGACGTTAGATTATCCTGACGAAGTGCTCGCAGAACTTGATATCGTCTTTGCCTCCCTGCATGTCAGCCTGCGCCAACCAGGGGAACAGATCACCCAGAGACTGCTCAACGCCATTCAAAATCCGCATGTGGATGTGATCGGGCATCCCACTGGGAGGTTGATCCCCGACCGTGAAGGTGCGGATCTCGATATGGAAGCGGTGTTCGCAGCTGCTTCAGTTAGTGGTGTGGCGATGGAGATCAGCGCCCACCCCGAACGACTGGACTTGAATGATATCCATGCTCGCCAGGCAATTGAGTTGGGCATACCTCTGAGCATCAATACGGATGCCCACTCACCAGGAGAATTGGATTTAATGCATTTTGGGATCGCCACTGCCCGGCGGGGTTGGGCTGAGGCTAAACATGTGATCAATGCCTGGGAGCCCTATCAGCTACTCGACTGGCTGCGCAGTCGAGGTTGATCTAATCCACCCCTGCTGAAATGCGTGTTCTTCCATCGCCCGGGTATCTTTTGAATACACCAGGACGCTGCCTGATTTGCCAGCCTCTTCAGCCAATTTCTGAATCTCGTTTTCCCTCTGTTGATCCGGTCTTACGCTCCTGATATATGCGGCCAGAATTCGTCCCGGGTAGTTTTGAATAATTTCGGTATAGATCTCCGCATCTTTCTCACCACTATCCCCAATCAAGATAAATTTCAGGTCTGGCAGCTTTTCCAGGATATTACAAATCGCATTTAGCTTATATAGACGATTATTGACAGCTAACATCGACTGCCGTTCAAAACCCCAATTTCGCAAAAAGATAGGTCCAACTGGGATGTTTCGAATCTGGAAAAATTCCTGAAAGAGATCGTACATATTCCAGGGGCTGCTGGACACATAAAACAGCGGATTTACACCGTTCCCTTTCCTGCCCAGCCGCAGATTTTTATAAAAATTCGCTACACCTTTAAGTGGCGAGCGCGTGCGAGCATTTTTCAATAGGACTGTGCGCGCCATTCTTAATGGACTGGTTACACCGGTGTGGACTACCGTATCATCGATATCACTGATCACACCATACTCAGCCTGCGGTGAAATGATCAGCACCCTGCCATCAGCTCGAACCTTCCGCTCACCAAGGGCACCTGGTTCCAGCAATTCGAGCTCAACCAGCTGCCATTTCTGCTCCGCATCAACCGGTTGATCGAGACGAAGGTGGACTTCAAAAAATCCTTCCTCATCAGCCTCGATGATCCGCTCAACACCTTGAAAACGGGCTGCAACTTGGGCAAAAGGTACTTCGTCACTTTCAAACCTGCGGTACATATTCAACAGGTTGTTCCAAATCCGGTCCGTTTCTCTCGATGGCTTGATGCCGCTATCCTCGATCACCCGACCTTTCAATTCTATGAACTCAACTGACCCAAATCCCAAATATGGCATAATCATCAAGGGACTTCGACCATTTTTCTG
>CALBUI010000097.1 GCA_937968125.1 uncultured Anaerolineales bacterium
CACCACCGACATTGGTGGTCAAGATAGTGCTGGTCAGTAAGTCCTGCAGGAAATTCCGCTCTTCAAACACTCTCAAGGCCCTGCGCGCCAGTCCAACTTCAGCAAATTCGGGCTCTGCTAGCACGTTGGTAATACCATCCCGATATACTTCTCCACCCAGAACCGCGCTGGAGAGCTCCATTTCCGCAACAATCAGGTTGAGCACATCCTGCTCCAAGGCTTCCATCTTTGGCACCAGGGCTGCGATTCCGGACGCGCTCATGCCCTCGCAGACCGCGTTCAACTGTGCGGCACTGGCGCTCAATATTTCTTGGGAAACCGGCTCGGCCAGAGCCAGCATTTGCTGGCGAACTTCACCAGCTGCCAGAACTAACACCATCAACACCTGGCGACCAAGGGTTGAGATCAGCTCAATATGTTTAAACCTAGCTCTTTCCGGATTTGGGGAAGTGACCAGCGAAGCTGCCTGAGATTGGTGGGCCAGGATTGAAGCTGCCAGGCGCAGCCAGTGATCGATATCATGACCAGCTTGGTAAAACTGGTGGGAGATCATGCGCTTGGTCTGAGGGGCGAGATCAGTCTGCCCCATTAGCTGGCGCACGAAATATCGGTATCCTTCCTCTGTCGGCACGCGACCAGCAGAGGTATGCGGCTGGCGTAAAAAGGCAACTTCAGTTAAAGCCACCATCTCATTGCGGACTGTCGCTGGGCTGAAAGTGAGCCCGTACTTATCCACCATCGTTTTTGACCCCACCGGCTGGGCATTGTCAATGTAATCTCGAATTACCAGGGCGAGAATCAGCTTCTGTCGTTCAGTAAGATTCACAATTTATCCTATATTTTAGCACTCTCGCAATGAGAGTGCTAAAAAGTGCTTAATTCATGATACCACGTCGCATTATGATCGTCAAGCGAGCACCCATTTAAGCGCCCACTTCTAACAAACCGTTAACAGATGGCGCGATATTTCCCGGGTTTTCAAACTGATTGGGCGCTTAAGTTGTCAAGCGCGAGTTGTAGATCACTTGGGTGTAAAGCCTCATACACGATCCACTTGTTCGTGGATGGATGTCTTAGCTCAAGCACTCTGGCATGCAAGGCAGGCCGCTCTAACCGCGGCTGGTCAGCAATCCCGCCCTCTGTACGATTGTGAGCAGCGTCTTCACCTTGAAGGATCTTTCCCCCACCATATAATTTGTCACCGGCAATCGGGTACCCCAGGCTGGCGAGATGAGCCCTGATCTGGTGCCGCCGTCCTGTCTCTGGTGCCGCCTCGACCAGCGTGAACTTACCGAATCTCTCAAGCACATCAACCCGGGTCACAGCAGGCTTTCCATCCTCGAGGTCAACCACGGTTCTGTTGCGGCGCCCCCGGTTGGCGCTTAATGGCTGATCGATGCGCACGGAATCCCAATTGGGATCACCTTCGATCAATGCCCGATAGACTTTTTTTACCTGGCGTTCCTGGAACTGGGTGTTCAGATGCTTGTGGGCTGCTTTATTGCGAGCCAGGATCATCACCCCACTGGTAAAGCGATCCAGCCTGTGAACAATCCACAATGGACCATATTGAGGAGACAATACACTCTTCAAATGATCCTTGGAGGGATCAAAACCATCCGGTAATGATAACAAGCCAGCCGGCTTATTTATCACCAGGATGTGCTCGTCTTGCCAAATGATTGGGACTTCAGTATTTGTCCCCATCACTCCTCTTGATCGGTCGGTGGTGTTTTGAGGGTCTCATCCCGAGCTATCTTTTCCAAGAACAGCTGGTCCTCAGCGGTTAAATCCGCATTCGCCAGCAGGTCGGGACGGCGCAGGTAGGTGCGCAGCAGAGCTTGCTCCCGACGCCAACGAGCGACTTTTGCGTGGTCTCCAGAGGCAAGTACTTCAGGCACTCCCCATCCTCGAAACTCCGCTGGGCGGGTATAGTGCGGGTATTCGAGCAAACCAGAAGCATGAGAGTCATCCTGCGCACCTTTTGGATCACCCAGGGCGCCTGGCAGCAAACGCACAATGGCATCGATTAGCACAAGAGATGGCAGTTCACCTCCACTGAGCACATAATCGCCAATAGATATTTCATCGCTCACCAGGTGCTGGCGGACACGCTCGTCAACCCCCTCATAGCGCCCACTGAGCAATGCCAGCTGAGGCCGTTGGCTCAATTCGTAAGCGATGGACTGATCTAGTAAGCGACCTTGCGGAGTGAGCAGGATTACGGGACAATCTGGTTCAGGTCCCAAAACGCCTTCAATTGCCGCAAATATCGGCTCAGGTTTCATGACCATCCCCCCACCACCACCATAGGGCACATCATCCGTGACGTGATGGCGGTCGGTTGCCCAATCGCGAATATTGTGCAAGTTAATCTCCACCAGCTCACGTTGGATCGCCCGGTGAAGGATACTGGTCTCTAAATAGGGCTGAAAAACCTGGGGAAACAGGGTGAAAACATCGAACCTCATCATTCCATTCTAGCCCCAAGGCAAGAGATTAGCAAGATCTAAGCAAACTTGACTTCACTTCTCGCAGAATGGTAAGATGTTGGCATGTACTTGAAAGGCAGTAAGTGGAACATGAAGAAGAAACGCCGTCGGCGCCCCAACCCGTGGCGAGTCATCCTGTTATTAATATTAATTGGGGCCGCGCTTTATGTGAACCAGGTTGTGGTTCCAGCCATGCCGCCTTTGTTCATTCCGACGCCAACGCCGACTCGCGATCCAGAATCTTTTATTAGCAATGCCGATGCCTTATTCGAAGAGGCAAAATACTCACAGGCTATTATTGCATACGGTGATGCTATCCAGGTAAATCCAGATAACCCATCAGTTTATCTTTCAACCGCCAGGGCACAAATTTATACCGCGCAATATGAAGATGCCCTGGAAAACGCCGAAAGAGCACTCATCCTGAATAACAACAATCCACTGGCCCACTCGCTCAAAGCCTGGTCATTAGATTTTATGGGAGATTACACACAGGCTGAGGCCGCCATCAAGGCTGCGCTTGATCTCGATCCAGAAAATGCCCTATCGCATGCCATCTATGCTGAGATCTTGATGGACAAAGCGATTTCGGGTCAAGGGGATATCAATGCCATCGATAAAGCCGCCGAGGAATCCCGGACCGCGCTTACTCTCAATCCGAACTTAATGGAAGCCAGGCGTGCCCGCGGGTATGTGCTGTGGAACACCGGCAACTTCAACGAGGCGATCCAGGAATACAATGCTGCGCTGGCGATTAATGATAAAATTGCCGACTTGCATTTAGCATTGGGCTATAACTATTATCTGCTCAACGAGTATGACCAGGCCGTACAATCTTACCTGCAGGCATATGCACTGAACCCAACCGATCCCATTCCCCCCTACGAGATTTCACGTACTTATGCAACCGTAGGTGACTTCAGCCAATCGGTACAGTACGCCGATCAGGCGGTAAAAACAAATTCAGAAGATGCCAAGCTGCATGGAAATCTAGGGGTGATGTATTATAAGAACAACCAGATGAGCGAGGCAATTCAATCCTTGGGTTTAGCAATCCGGGGCGGCAGCCTGGAAAACGGTGTCGCAGTTACAGGGTTGCCGCTTAACTATGGTATAGTGGCTGAGTTTTACGCCATTTATGGGCTGGCGCTGGCTAAAACTCAACAATGCGATGAGGCTGTCGCCATCTTCCAGGCAATTCGCAGCGGGGTGCCTGAAGACGAGATCAATGTCTATAACGCGGAGCAAGGATTGATCGTCTGCCAGCAAAGCATTGGAGAAACCCCTCCGGAAGAGGTAGTAGAAACTGAGGAAGGCGAAGCCCCTTAATAGATAATAAAATGGACCGCCACCTGACCGGAGATAAACCCCATTTCCGACCTGAGAAACGCAGCATTAACCCATACCGAGTAATCATCTTACTTGGCCTGATCATGGGTGGCATCTGGATTCTGATGGGAATCGATCGCGGCGATGTCCAGCCGCTTTTCCGACCCACCCCAACCCCCACACGGACTGCCAATTCATTCATCATGGAAGGCGAAGCCCAATTCAAAGCCGGATCATTGGGAGGCGCGATCGCAGCCTACGAGCAAGCAGTGGCGATCGAACCAAATAATGCCAGAGCCTGGGCAGAATTGGCCCGCATCCAAACTTATTCATCCAGCTTGCTCAGCACGAACGAGGATCGTTATGAACGCCTGACCCAGGCGCGCGAGTCCATCGAACAGGCTACCTTAATCGACCCAGATAATTCTGAGGCTCAAGCGGTACGTTCATTTGTATTTGATTGGTATGCCTCGAATCCCCTTGTCCCACCAGAGGAGAGCCAGTCTGCGCTCAACGATGCCGAGGCTGCCGCCATCAGGGCTCTGCAGCTGGACAATGAAAATGCATTAGCACTGGCTTTCCTGGCTGAAATCCTGGTTGACCAGCAGAAATGGGCCCAGGCCGAGGAAACCATCAAACAGGCTATTGCCCTCCAACCAGAATCAATGGATGTCCAACGAGTTTATGGCTATGTACTCGAATCACTTGGACAATACCGCCTGGCAATTGAGAAATACCGCGAAGCGGTCAAGATCCATCCCAATTTGACCTTCCTTTACATCTTTATCGGGCGCAATTTTCGTAGTTTAGAAGTTCATAATCGCGCGCTGGAGGAATTTGAAAAAGCGGTCATGATCAATGAACAGCTCGGAGTTCAAGATCCCGTCCCGTACGTCGAAATTGCCAAGACTTACTCGCGAGATGGAGAATTTTTCATCGCTGCACTGAATGCTGAAAAAGCGATCACCATCAACCCCTACAATCCAAACACCTATGGCCAGTTGGGCATAATCTATACCAAGGCTCGCAATTTCGAGGGAGCTCAACCAGTATTAAAATGCGCGGTACGAGGCTGCACGGCAGAAGAAAATCAAGTCGCCCAGGAACTGCTCGGAGAAGGCGTCTCGGTCGAGGGTATGCCGCTGACTTCTGGGACGGTTGCTTTTTACTATGCCCAATATGGTTCGGTGCTCTCAGCCCTCAGCCGCCCAAACCAGAACTTCTGCCCAGAAGCGCTCCAGGTGCTGAGCGAAGTCCGCACCGCCTACCCTGAAGATCCCACCTTCAATCAAATCGTCGATGAGAACATCGCCATCTGCGAACTTGTCGATCAGAGAGCCACCCCCCAGCCTTCTCCTACGTCCACTCCTACCCCCTAGACCATACCTGCAATCAGATTACAAGAAATTTTATAAAAACTCAGTGTCAAGTCAAAAGATAATGTTACCGAAAGGTGATCGATAGGTCATATGATAATGTTACTGAAATGTCCGCCTCCTGGATCAAAGTTTCAAAGATATTCACGGTCTCGGACTTGTCCAAAACAGGAAGAGAGAGCAAGTTAGCGATCTGAAGATCAATCTGGTCACGCAAGTTCAGGGGATTGGTGCGAGCACGCAAATCATCCAATCGTTCCATCAAATTCTTATTGAGGATGTTTTTATCTTTCAAGCGGTCGAGAGGGGTCTTTGCCTGGTCATATTTGCGCTGATATTGAAATTCATTGAGATAGATTTTTTCTTGTAAGCGCATCACGGGTTGGAAGAAATTATGGAAAAGCCACAGATGCTCATAGAGTATCCGCAAAGTCTTGACCTGATCCTGGGTGTCGAAACGGTCATGACCGACGTAAGCCCGGATTAGACTGTGGTTGTTCTCTTCGATAAAGCGGTTATCGTTCTTCTGATATGGGCGGCTGCGAGTTATTTCTGCATTGCTCATCGCATGTTTCCAGAAGCGGAGCAGATGCTGGTTGAAAAACTCACTTCCGTTGTCGGGATGAATTTCGACCACAGGTATGGGCAAACGAGACAACATAAAGGCAAAACCATTCTGCATCACCCGGTAACTGCGTCCCATCACAGCAGCGATCTCGCACCAGCCGGTGGCGACATCTACCATTTGGATCGTGTGAAT
>CALBUI010000098.1 GCA_937968125.1 uncultured Anaerolineales bacterium
GCTATGGGTCAGCCCTCCATGGGCGGAATCCGCATGCTGCCTGATGTGACTCCTGCCGCCATCCACAATCTAGCCCGCGGAATGACCTTAAAGAACGCGGCCGCTGATTTACCGTATGGCGGTGGCAAATCTGGCATCGTCGCTGAATACGACTTATCAGGGGATGAACACAAAGCTATCGTGCGTGGGTTCGCTCACCTGCTTTACCGTTACCGGGATGTATACTTGCCTGGCCCAGATGTCGGTACCAATGATGATGACATGAAGACCATCGCGGTCGAATCCGGGCTGGATAACGCTGTCTCCAAGCCGTTGGAGATGGGCGGCAATCGCATCGATGAGCTGGGCGCCGCGGCTGGCGGTGTAATCATTGCCCTGGATGAGCTGCTGAAAGAGATGCCGCGATTGCGCACGTTGGCTCAATTTGAGAATCTTGTGGTTCCCAACCCAGAAGAATTAACCATATTGATCCAGGGTTGTGGAGCCGTTGGCGCTCATGCAGCTCGTTTCACCTGTTCATGGCTACCTGGCTCCCAGGTGACTGGCATCAGTGATGAAAATGGTTACCTTTACAGCCGGGGTGGATTACCAGTCGACAAGCTGTTTGACTTATGGCAAGAGTGTGGACTAGTCACACGCCGGTACTTTCAAGAATCAATATCCGAGGACAGTCGGGGTACTCCGGAGATCAAATACTCCAATTCGCCAAACGATTTGCTACGTGAATCGGCCTTTTGCTTCATCCCTGCCGCGCCGATTGCCAACTACCTTGATACTGATCCAGACACCCAACCAAGTATGCTGGTCGACCAGATCGGCCGCTGGTATGTGATTATCGAGGGAGCAAACACATACTCACCAGATCCAGACCGAAAAGCAGCGCGAACTCGTATGGAGCGAGCTGTTTACCGCAGGCAAGGTGTCTTGATCGCCACGGACTACCTGGTCAATTCAGGTGGGGTAATCTTCGCTGCACAGGAGCAGCTGATCAAGACCCCCTCGAAATTGCGGGTTCCAAATGAAATGCTGGGCGATGCGCCTGCTGTAGAAACCTGGTTAGAGGAACATGCCTCCGAATTAAGTGAATTGGCTGAGCAACGCCGCTTGGCAGCCGAAGCTCACCGGGATGAAGTCATGCGGCGAAACATTCACGAGCTGATCGAGTTGCTAATCTCAGATGCAGATATGCTACCAAGCGAAGCAGCTGAGCAGATCAGTGTCAGGCGAATTGCAGCTCGGGAAAGCGATCGCAAAGCTTATGAAATCATGGAGACTATCCCCACTATCCCCATAGAAAGCACGGTAAAACAAGCTGCTTCGGCGCTCATCCAATCCAACAGCCCAATTCTGGCCGTTGTCAATACTAAATCAGAACTGGTTGGAGTGGTCACCGGTTGGGATATCACCAGGGCAACTTCAATTGGTTCACCAGACAACCTGCCTCTTAAAGAGGTCATGACCCAAGAAGTGATAGCTGCCAACCCACAGGATGGAATATTGGATGTGATCCGCAAGCTTGAGCACCATGAGATATCTGCGATGCCAGTTGTGTCGAAAAACGCTGTTTTAGGCATGGTTAGCACCGATTTACTCGCTCGCAAGTCGCTTTTAAGGCTGCTGCAATCACAAATTTCCTGAAAATAACCAGCATATGCCAACCATCCTATGCTGATAAGGACATTTGCCACTATATTGCTATTCGGAAATAATCCATAATACGTGTAGGATATTGATCGGAAATATACGAGGAGAGCCACCATGGTCACTAAAGAGGATATCGTCTTCAGGCAGCTCATTACATTATCAGATGGTGGTAGAGTCCTTCTGCGGCCGCTAACAGTGGAAGATCGCCAGGAACTAATTGAACTTTTTCAAAATGTCTCACCTGAAGATCTGCGCTATATGCGCCACAATGTGACCGATTCTGAGTTAGTGGCGAGCTGGGTAGAAAACCTGGATTACGATCGCGTCCTGCCTTTGGTCGCCGTGATCAATGAACACCTGGTCGGCAGTGCTACCCTTCATTTCTTCTCTGGACCAGGACGACACCGGGCTGAGGTGCGAATTTACCTGGATAAAGAAGTTCGCCGGCGCGGAGTTGGATCCAGGATGATCCAGGCCTTGATCGATATGGCTAAACGACGCAACATTTACATGGTTGAAGCTCAAATTATCAATGAGCAAGCAACTGTGATCCGGGCTTTTCAAAATCTAGGATTTGTCCGCAAGTGCATCCTCGACAATTACTTTATTCTTCCAGATGGCGAGCTGCGGGATGTCGCACACCTGATCTTGAGACTGCGTGATTCATCGGAAGAGTTCTAATTCCCCTACGATTGTGGGCACCCTTTCCAATTTCCAGCAGGCTATCAGAAAAACCCCAATTCTATATCGGATCACGATTGGCAACGCGTTCGTGATCGCCATTGGTGCTGTCGGTGGAACATATGTCACGCGGCTGCTTGCGGATCAGGCTGCTGACTGGTGGCTGATCTTGTTCTTCCTGGCAATTGGTACCACGCTGGCTGTATTGGTTAATTTCTGGATAATTAAAAACGCGCTGCGACCGCTTACAGACTTAAGCTCCGTCGTGGATCGGGTCCAGGAAGGTCAAACCTATATTGATCCCTATTATCTCCAACCGACCGATCCGGATATCAACCAGCTGGCCGCGGCGCTAGATACTCTGGTCAGGCAATTAAACGATCGCAACCAGGAGCTGCATGCCCTCTCGGAGCATTCCATTAATGCTCTCGAAGAGGAGCGCCAGCAAATTGCACTAACCCTGCATGATGATACTGGGCAATCCCTCTCCCTCCTTATCATCAACCTGGAAAGTTTAGAAGCACAGCTTCCCAGGGATGAGAAAATCCTCTTAGAAAAAATTGTGGAGACCCGCCTGTTAGCTCAAAATTCCTTATCAAATCTACGCCAGATTGTATACGGGCTGCGCCCCTCCATCCTTGACGATCTCGGTCTCATACCAGCCATACGCTGGTATGCCCGCACAAACCTTGAAAAAGCAGGCATTTTGGTTGAGATCAATGCAAATGGAGAGATGGAATCCCTCCCTCCGCAATTGAATTCCACCCTCTTCCGCATCGCTCAGGAGGCGATCAACAACATTCTCAGGCATTCTAAGGCCGAAAATGTGGGGATCAATTTTTCCCAGGTAGACGATCAAATCCTGGTTGAAGTAGCCGATGATGGTCGGGGATTCGATCCCAGTACAGTCAAGGATCAGGCTCTGCAACTGCATCATATTGGTTTGTTGGGGATGCAGGAACGAGCGGAACTGATCGGGGGATCTACAGAGGTGATCTCTGAACCAGGCAGCGGGACTAAAATTGCGATCACCGTGCCCTGCAATCCTCCGGGAGAGGTTTGAGATGGCAAAGATTAGGGTGCTCCTGGCTGATGACCACACCATCCTACGTGATGGCATCCGGGCATTAATAGATGGTCAGGATGATATGGTCGTGATCGGAGAAGCCGAAGATGGGCAAACCACCGTCAGGCTGGTTGCCAAGCTCCAGCCGGATGTGGTGGTGATGGACATTGCTATGCCCTTGCTGAACGGATTAGAAGCCACCCGCCAGATTCAAAGGGATTTTCCTAGGGTAAAAGTGCTCATTCTGACCATGCATGAGAACGAGGAATATATTCGCCAGGTCCTGGCTGCTGGGGCGCTCGGGTATGTATTGAAAGATGCTGCCGCCCGTGATCTTTTGGGCGCTATCCGGGCGGTAAACGAAGGGGAAGCTGTCCTCTCTCCTGCCATTACCCGCCTGGTGATCGAAGATTACCTGCGCTGGGGTGAAATCCAGCCGGTAGATAATTCCGACGGATTAACTTCACGTGAAAGAGAAGTCTTGCAGCTGATCGCGGAAGGCTATACGAATAAAGAGATCGCTGAGATCTTAAACTTATCGGTCAAAACCATCCAATCACACCGAACTAATTTAATGAACAAGTTGGATTTGCACGACCGGGGGGAATTGATTAAGTACGCCATCCAAAAGAAGATCATTGATATTTGATAATTGATACTCGATATTAGATACTTGGGGGTTATCAGTTATTAGGTGATTCACCCCAATTCTAAATTAATGTCTTAAGGCCTATTTTGGTCTTTTTTCAGGTTAAAAAGGGAGGTAATTCAGGTATTGACCAGTTTCCTTGAATGCTCTTAACCTGTATGCTATTAGGGAGTCAATCTTTGTTGGATTCTACATTCACCTGCTGGTAGAGGGAGCTTATGAAAATCTCCTTTCGTCGCTCACACTTGATCGCCTTTTTGGGGGTCATACTGCTGCTGATCACCTTATTCTTCAGCACAACTGGAACGACTCAAGCTGGCACCACAACCGCTGCCGAAGACAATCAATCACCTTCAACTGACTGGAACCAGGCAAAGGCTCTATTCTCAGCAACCACGCACCGGATTTTTCCGTCCAATCTAACCGCAGCCAGCCTCCCCCCTCCAGAGCAGGATCCCTGCTTGCACTGCCATATCACCGGTGAGGATAAGGGATTATGGACGCCGTTAGTGCGATGGGTGTTCTTTGGTGGGGCTGGCTTATTGTTTGCCTTTGGAATCTATCGCAGCTCCAGCGTTTGGGTAAACCGGTCACCATGGGTGCCGATCACCACCCGGGCCGCAGACTGGATCGACAGCCGCTATGAGATCGCTGAACCGCTATCGAAATTCTTAAGTAAACCAGTACCTAAGTTCGCCCAACGCTGGTGGTATTGCCTTGGTGGTATCACCGCTTTCCTATTCGCGGTGCAGGGAATAACCGGGATCATGCTCGCCTTCTACTACAAGCCCACTCCCGAAGCCGCCTTTGCCAGTATACAGTTTATCGAGACACAAGTCAATTTTGGATCCGCAATCCGGATGGTGCATCACTGGTCAGCAAACGGGATGATCCTGATGTGTACCGCTCACATGATTCGGGTCTTCATCATGGGAGCATATAAGAAGCCACGTGAATTCAATTGGGTCAGCGGCGTTCTGCTCCTTTTACTTACCCTGGGATTTGGCCTCACCGGATATCTGCTCCCCTGGGATCAGCGTGCTTTTTGGGCGACCACGGTTGCCACCGAGATCGGCGCAGCCATCCCCGTAATTGGTGACCTGATCTTGGTCTTTGCCCGAGTGGGTTGGGATGTCGCGGCCGAGACACTGACCCGCTTTTATGCACTGCACATTCTCATATTGCCTTTAGTCACCATTGTCTCGATGGGCGCCCATTTCTTGATCGTGCGCCGCCAGGGAGTTGCTAAACCCTTATAAATGGTTCCCATTTAAATCTCTACGATGAATTTTAGGGAATAAACATGGCAGAAATCGATCCGCAGTCTACAGAAACCAGTGTGCCCTTCTATCCAGATCATGTCAGCCTCGAAGCCAAGGTCGTCATCGGTGTATCTGTCCTGGCTCTCGTTGTCGGTCTGATCGGTCTGTTCGCTCCGGTGGGTTTAGGAGATCCTGCCGATCCAATGAACACGCCCGCCCATGTAAAGCCAGAGTGGTATTTCCTGGGTTTATACCAGCTGCTCAAATACATTTCCAAGACCGCTGGGGCAGTTCTCCCGATTTTGGCCGTCCTGGTGATCACATTCTGGCCCTTCATCGATCGCAAACCGGACACTTCGAGGAAATCATACAGCCGGCGAGCGATTGGCGTGGTTGTATTTATGGTCATCTTGATGGCCATGACCATTTGGGGAGAGGTGAGCTAACCATGGCTGATTTATCACGTCGTGACTTTCTTAAATTTGGTAAGAGCTTCCTGGCAGTCACTGGCCTGGCTGTCGTCCTTGGTCCAATCGTGGCTTATTTTTACCCTGCGAACCTGGAAGAAACTCCCTCCGATCCGGTTTTAGTTGGTCCTGAAAGCGAGTTGGGAGAGGGCGAAAGTAAAACCGTCCGCTTCGGGCGCTATCCAGCCATTGTGATCAATACCTCAGAAGGAATAAAGGCCTATTCTGCTGTCTGCACTCATTTTGCCTGCGTCGTGAAATGGGATCTCCAGCGCTATGAAATTGTCTGCCCCTGCCATGATGGATTTTTCCACCCCCACACAGGAGAGGTGATCACCGGTCCACCGCCACAACCCCTGGATCCTATCCATGTTGAAATCGTCGATGGGGAAATATTCATCGGAGGCGCCGCATGACAACCAACTCAATTTCCGGCAACTCCCGAATATCTGACTGGATAACCAATATCACGCCCTCAGTGAAGCAGTTCTTTTCCCGCCTGTGGGATTTGTTCGTCAACGCGGTGCTCCAGGTGCGAATCTGGGATCGTGCTTATCCCGGTTTGATGCATGTTTTAATCTTCGGTGGGGTCACCATTCAAGTGCTAGGTACATTCATCAACTTGACCCAAATGCCGCTCTTTATCCCCCTCCTGGAATTGCCTATCCCCCGTGGAACTGGATACATCATCTTCGAATTGGTGATGGATTTAGCTGGGGTGGCAATACTGATCGGCGTGGCAATGGCTACCTTCCGCCGCCTGGTGCTGCGACCAAAAACTCAGGAGACAAGTTGGGATGATTATTACGCCTTAATCATGCTGGCCCTGATTCCGTTAGTTGGTTTTACTATCGAGGCGACCAGATTCGTCTCCACCTCCCCGCCCTGGGCAGCCTGGTCACCAGTTGGTAGTTGGGTAGCGAATTTGATGCGATCAGCAGGAATGACTCCGGAAGCCGCGGCTGGTTTCCATCGCAGCCTGGTAATTACTCACGTTTTACTGGGATTGGTGTTGGTAGCCAGTATTCCCTTCACCAAGCTGCGCCACCTGATCTACACCCCCCTCAACATCTTCTTCAAACCTCAGCGCAAATCCAGCGTCCTGGAAAAAATTGATGACATCGAAGAAGCCGAGATCCTGGGAGTGGGAAAGGTTTCTGAATTTACTCCCCAACAGCTGCTCTCCTTCGACGCTTGCGTTCGCTGTGGTCGCTGCGAGGAAGCCTGCCCGGTTGCATTAAGCGGCATGGAATATTCTCCACGT
>CALBUI010000099.1 GCA_937968125.1 uncultured Anaerolineales bacterium
TGTCTTATCCGCAAGACCTTTCGCTCTGTCAGAATCCTTCATTCTACGTGTCTCATAACAAGATTGGGTGTGTTGCTCTCGGTCGATGTCGCATAGCTGGTTGATACGCCAACCTCTTAATGTTCTATATCAATGAAATCAATATTATCCGAATCAAATATCTGGCTTATTACAGAATAGATACCCTTCCTACACCAATGCATAGAACGTGGTTGGCGGTGATCTTGAAAGCCAATACAAGTATATAGAATATGATCTTACAGCGCAATATAAATCCGATACACTCAGATGGATTCCCCCCGTCCGGTGGACACGTGGTTATATATATGCTAGCTAGCACCAAAAGTGAACACGGGGGTCTTTACAATTGAATACCTAATCCCGAACACCTGTACCCATGTGGTACCGATCAGGAATGGTGAGTGTAGGTTCTAGCTTTGAGTCAAAATGGATATAGAGGTAAAGGGGCTGCCAAAACTAACAATCCCAATATCTATGTGTCATGCTAGGTTAGATGATTCTCAATTGCAATCTAACGATCAAGCTCACCTGCCGCAATGAAGCGCAGAAGAATAGCGATGGGGTGCGGCGCGAGACTGTGTGAAAAGCCGATTTTTCCCATGTCAACGGGCCAACGCCCCATTTTTTGCGCCCTCAGCCCGATTTTACGGGAACTGACCCTTGTTATAAGGCGTATTCTGGTGTTTTCCTCCCACTGACTATCTTTTTTCCGACTTTTCACACAGCCTGGCGAGATGTTAAGCCGCTCTCGGTCTTGAATGTGATGCTTATTCAATAAACAACGAATAACATAAGAAATAGCGGCATAGTCTTAGATGGGGATACGGCGCTGAGAAATCGACACTCCTAAAAATTTTTGGAACTTTGCTATGCAGGTGATCGTGAAACTGAAATTCCCTCCTTGGCACAGTATGAAAAGCCATCTAATATGCGCGCCTTAGCAGAAGCTTCTGCTTCCTCTTATTGACTGGGGCGTTAACTACCAAGTCAGTCCACATTCACCCTTACCTTCCCTGGAAATGAAGGTGAAAATTTGGGTGAATTGCAGCCATGGAATGTATACTAAAGAAGACTAAACCTCCGTCCACAAGTCTCCTAAGGATTAATCTGGCGGTAAGAATCGGGAGACGCCCCGACCTTCAGTTCCGAACCAAACCGCGCCGTCTGGAGCCACAACTATGGACTGGACATCATTTTTCACCAAGCCATCGTCTTCAGTGTAAGTAGTCCAGGTCTCGTCTTTGAAGTAAGAGACACCATTGGGCGTACCAAACCATACCCCACCTTCGAGGTCCACGGCGATTGCCTGGACAGTATTGTTTGCAAGGCCGTCTTCTACAGTATAGGTGATCCAATTCGAGCCATCGAAGCGGGAGACACCTTGCTCCAATGTGCCAGCCCACAGCACGCCATCGGCCGCTACGGCGACGGCGATAGTCCAATTATTTGCTAGACCATCATCTTTCGTATATGTGGTCCACGTCACGCCGTCGAACCGCGAGATTCCACTGTGACGGGTTCCGAACCACAGCGCGCCATCAGGGGCTACGGCGATGTCTAAAACCAATTTACCCGCTTGGCCGTCGTCCATGGAGTAGGTGGTCCAAGTTTCGCCGTCAAACTGGGAGACGCCTCCGTCATGTTCGTTTGTACCGAACCAGAGAATACCGTCGAGGGTTGCTGCAATGGACGCGACGCGGTTGTCTACCAAGCCGTCGTCCTCAGTGTAGTTGGTCCAGGTCTGGCCGTCGAATCGGGAGACGCCAAAACCGCCGAACCATAGCACCCCGTCGGATGCCACGGCAATGGACTCGAGGTAAGAGGACGCGAGTCCATCATCTGTCGTGTACTGGACGTACGTGTTGTCAATTGGGTTCAACTTGACGACTCCGCGAAGACCTGCTGTCCAAAGGTTACCCTCGTGATCGAATGTCATATCGCGAACATATTTCGCGGCCGTGTAAGAGGTCCATCCAGGTTGCAACAACGTCTCCGGCGTAAGGGTGGGAGGAACGGGGGTGTGGGTCGGGATCGTAGGACTCGTAGTCTGCAAAGTGGCGATCGGCGTTTCGGCTGATACGCACGCAGTTACAAGCAAGGCAAGCATGAGTAGAATAACAAGCGTGACTTGAATCTGTCTATGGTTCATGGTTACTCCTCCTTTGAGTATTTAGGTTAGAACAGTAGCCCGCGCAGAGGCACACATGTATGCAATACGTACTCATTTCCAGAGCCAATATTAATCTCAGTACGCTCTCGTTCTCAGGTTCAGCGATTTTTTTACCCACGGCTACCGCACTGATCACTATTTATCGATAATGATAATTTTGTATCTATATAATGCCAAGAAAGGGAAACCCAGCGGCAAGTCACGTCACCTTCCCTAGCAACAAACTGACTCTAGTCATGCTGAGACTTCTGGGCTGGAAAAAGATCGTCTTCTATTTTATGCTCGTTCTTGCCTGTACTTGCTCTTAAGGTGGTCTAATGGGTTGATAAGCAATTTACTTTATGCGTATCCTCCCTAGAAAATCACGATAATTGCTTTTGTACATATAACCATTACACACAAAATGCCCTCCTACTATATGATAGGAGGGCGATGAACGGGGCTAGTTACTCCCTTTGCCATTGTTGAGACGAAATGTACTTGTAAGCCAATATCAGTATATAGCATAGTTCCTCCTTTCACAAGCAGAAACCATGCTCTTCGCAAGATAGTTGTGAAAAGTTTATCCTCAATAAAAGCAAGACCTACACCGTCATAACGAGAAAATCACCCCGTGGGGTGGACACGTGGTTAAATATGGTTTTGGCCGACATCAAAAGAGTGGGTCAACATAATAAATTGCCAATCTCTGATGCATTTTCTCTCTGGGTATCAGTAATATTGGATTTACGGATTTTATCCTTTTGCCAATGTGACCACAAAAGTAAAGGGGCTGCCATCATAGACAGCCCCATAATTTATTGCCATCCCAGGGGCAGGTTTTGGGTCTAACTTCTATACCTAATACCCTTACATGAGCTATCCACCCGAGCCTACTAGGCGATCGCTATCCTGTTGGATGTTCTCTCATTGTGGCCATGAAGCGTCGATTTCCAAAAGGACTTGGGGAATGGTCTTCACACCATCGATGATCTCGCGCATGCCAGCCCAGAAGGATCCGGCGCCCACTTCGGGGGGCATCAGATCTGAGGCGTCTTGCCGGTAGACATCGCCACTATGAAAAATCTCTGCTATATCGCGATCTAAATCAGAGGGATACCAATCCATACTGGCATCTTTGTGGGGCGCGATATAACCCGCCTCAATCAGAGGCCGCGCCGATTCACCGGTTGTTAGAAAAGCCGCCAAAGCCTGGACTTCAGGTCGATCGTGGAAAGCAGTGAAAACATTTCCCGCCATAATGACCGGTTTCTCGCTCGCCGGGTCGATGGGAGGAAAATGGAATACGTCGAATGCGTCCCGATTGAGCCCAAACTCATCGATAAAAAATTTGAAGAAATCGCCCTGGACGTGGAGCAGGCAATCCCCCTCCCCCAAGGGGAAAACATTAAAGTTAAAACCGACATTCAGCACGTTCGCCCGGTCGAATACATAACCGGGGCTATCTAAAATGGCCTGAAACCTCTCAAAAGCCGTCTCGATCCTTGGGTCGGTAAAAAGTACAACGTGACTGACCCAATCATCATAAACAGCCGGCCCCTCTGCGCGCAGCAGGAGGTGTTCGATCCAATCGGTAGCCATCCAGCCGGTAGCAAAACCACTCTCCATATACATGCACCAGGGATTGAAACCACCAGCTACCATAGCGTCTGAAAGGCTAATCAGCTCGTTGAAGGTCTGAGGAATCGCATAACCTTCAGACGCAAAGGAATCGGGCTGATACCAGACCAGGTCCTTAATATTCGTCATGTACCAGAAACCGCTCATCATGTTATCGACGGTGAGCATATTCAACAGGTCTTGATGATATTGCCTCCGGAGGTAGCTTTTCGTGAACCACTCAAGAAGATTGACGGTGTGGCCTTGCGCAGCCAGGTCGTTTGCTACATTCGGATTAATGAGAAGCGCCATATCAGGCAAGTTGCCCTCGTTCGCCAGCTCGTAAATCTCTGCGGGATCGAAATAATATTCATAAATCACTTCGATACCGGTGTCCGCTTCAAAAGGCTCAGTAGACAAGTCCAGCAACGGGATCAGCTCTTCTGAAGGAACCAACACGTGGACGATGGGGGTACAGCTTTCATCAAAGCCGTCTCCGACCACAACGTCACCATGTGCCAGATGGGCATCCAGTGCTGGATCAGCAATTTCAATGAGATCGTATTCGCCAAGGATGTTCAAGTGGCAAACGCTGACTTTATCTTGTCCAGCAAACACACTCTGGGGAAGTAGTGCGCCAAACAATAACACAATAACTAAACTTAGAGATAACTTCTTTTCCTTAATTGTATTCATTTCTCCTCCATGAACGGGAATGATTGTAGTAGCCCCATAAAGCAGGACATCTTTTGAGGTATTTTAAGTAGGAAGCCTCGAATAATTGGGGCTGCCACCAGGCGTCCTCATATTCCACTGGTGTCAGGTATCCAAGAACCGAATGGATGCGCTTGGTCATTTACACGGCTTTGATAAAGCGTCGGATCTGTTGATTCGCATCCCAAAAGTCAAGATATTCGGATAGGTCCACCTCCTCTTCCTTGATGATGAGCATGAATCGTTCGGCATAACCGTTTTATCCGGCTGTTCCCACCTCTGCCAAGCTGAATTGGATTCCATATACCTTCAGCGTTGACACATTAGACAGGCAACTTATTGCCATAATATTGGTATTGTCCGTTGTGTAGACATTACCAATACCAAACAAGTGTATATTATTCTGAAATAATCATAAAATTAGATTATGTGCGCATTCCCACTACACGAAAAATAACCCTCCTATCATATGGTAGGAGGGCGATGATTGGAGTTATATTACTCCCCGAACCAAATCATGAACCTTTGACTTATGGTGTTCTTGTTTGCTAATATCATTATATAGTATATTTACTTCTTACTCAAGTAAAAACGCGCCCTCTTCGCAAGAAAGGCGTGTGATATCTATGCTCCTCAATAGATGCAAGTCTACCAACTTAATGACGATAAAATCACCCCCGTCCGGTGGATACGTGGTTATAAATGATGTTGGTTGACATCGAAAGTGAGCATGGAGAGCAATAACAATTGAATAGCCAATCCCGAAAGCCGGTACCCTAGGGGTATAGGTCGGGCATCTGGGAGCAGGGTGCAAGCTTGCGTGCCACTTGCATCCTGTGGTTCTTTCCATCAGTGGAGCTGAGTTCAGGCTAGTAAAAAGGGAATGCCAGTTACGACAGTCCCATAATCCGTGAGTCATGCTAAGTAAGATGATGTCCATAACGAACTACATCGGATATGGATGCAAAAAACCAGGACCAATTTGACTGTCGTTTTCAGATATATAGAAACACAATGGTTATGAGAAAATTAGATGGTTCTCAATTGCATTCTTACG
>CALBUI010000100.1 GCA_937968125.1 uncultured Anaerolineales bacterium
GGCCAGTCTCCAATTTCCTCTGGTGGATACACAGCCTTAAACATTTCCCGCACCGCTGAAAGATCAACCTCGGAAAGTTTTGAAATTTTATCCAGCGAGACAGCTACATCCACCTGGGTATTCATCTCCTAAAAAGCAGACAAGTTAGACGTGCTCAACCACATCCAAACATTGAAATTGTTTCTCTTATGAATTGCTTCGATTACCTTCAGACAGCCAATAGGCTCTTAGGAATCTCGCAGCTATCCCCCAAAAGCAACTTCGTACATTGGAATAGACTCTTCAAATCCCTTCACCTCGGCTTCTCCGCGATCGATGAAGGTAATGTTTTTTCCTACACACAGGTCTTTGACAACCTGTGCGACGAGAATGCTGGTAGGCTCCGCGTGGGCGCAGAGCCGGGCAGCCAGATTAACCGCAGCACCGTACAGCTGCTTGTCGTTGCGAACAGGTTCTCCGGCACAAATCCCAATACGCAAGTTCATGAGCGCGGCTGGATTTTCTTCATTGTGTGCGATCATCGCCCTTTGGATATCGATGGCACATTCTACGGAACTGACTGCAGAAGTAAAGGAGGTCATGAAGCCATCCCCGGTGTGTTTAATCTCCTTTCCTGCATGAGCGCGCAGCGCATCACGCGTTAGCGCATTATGGACGCGCAGCAACTCCATCGACTTGTCATCTCCATAGAGGCTGATCATCTCTGTAGAACCCTCAAGATCGGTGAACATGACCGCCCGAAATGGGGAATCGGAAATCGGCTCATCTGTATTCGAAGAAGGATCTTCTACCCTGCCTAAAAATGCCTGCACGATATCCAGATCGACTTCCATGATCTCATTGTTCCCAAATCCATGCGCCGCTTCATGCACTTTCCGAACCGCGCTCTTGTCGGGGGCATCCACCAGGCAGAATACGGAATCTCGCTCGTCATCAAACCAATAAGTTAAAAATCTACAGCCATATTCGTGCTGAAGTTTCATGTCGGCCGCATGGGCTTCAGCGACCTGTTCGGGGGTGAGGTTCTCACCTTGATGTCGATCCATATATATCGGCATATATAACCCTTCCTTAAAAATCATGATAGTTAATCAGGCAAATTTGCTATTTCATTTTTCCCTTAAAAGGGAGAGCAAAACTGGAGCAGGATCAGCCAATTATCAGATAGTACTAACCCATATCCCCATCCTGGTCCATTATACATTCAAAAATCGTCCACAATATGGTTAGGATCTTGATGGTGGGCTTACCAATTTGTAAACAGTTTCCAATCAAATTCTACGTATAAAGATTATCTAATTATGCAAGCTCTAGGTTTCGAATATCCCATACAAGAAATTCAGCTATTTAAATTCGCAACACAAGAACTCCTGTCGATTTACGTTTTCCTTTCAACTCGAGCTGTCGCTGCTCGAGATTTCCAAGGTCCTGGCCAGCGGCAGCATACGCCGCATCACTGATAAAAATCTCACCCGGGCGAGATTCTGAGGCAAGCCGTGCAGCGATATTTACGTTATCTCCTAATGCAGTGAAATCGGTAGGGCTATCATCCCCGCCTCCAACCACGCCGACGAAGGCCATGCCGGTATGGACTCCGATGCCAACTGGTATCCACGGACCCTGGTTATCACGGTGGCCGGTTCGTTGGAGCAAACTCTGCGCAGCTTTGATCGCCTTACGCGCATGCTCTTGACCCGCCATCCCCGGTATGTATAGACCGATCACTTCATCCCCTATTAGGCGATCGACCATAGCATCTGTCCTGACCAGGGCGTCAGTCGCCACTGTATAAAATCGGTTCATCAGCTGGCTGAAATCGAGCGGGCTCATCTCTTCAGCGAGCATCGTTGAACCGCGCACATCTGCGAAGAGCATGGTCAAAATCACTTCCGCGCCGCCTGGATTATCAAATTGTTCGCATGATTCGCAGTAACGGGGATTATATCTGGACTGGTCCCTGCCCAACATGTGCATCAGCGTTCCACCCACTCCCTTGAAGGGTGCATTACAAATCTTGCAGCGGGGACTTGAAGGCAGCAAACCCAGGAGATGACGGAAGCGACGGATTCCAGCATCCCCCTCCGTAAGCATTTGATACCACCTTTCCTCGACTGCTGATTTGCTTGGCATGGGCAAAATCCAGCTACTAATAGAAAATAAACGCCCTACATATTCCCATTGGTCCAATTTGAAACGATGATTATTTATGGATGAGCACTGATATAAGGATTTTTCATCCCTCTGGCATTGATCCATTCCAGGAGGGACAAGGGTTTAGACAAAATCTGGTATGCGGATTTCATCACTACCAATTACGACAATTAGGATATTGTAACTCAAAAATACAGGGTAGAATTTTCTTGCAGAGAGTTACTTGATATTCACGCCGATTTCATTAAACAGACTGGCAGCTAAGTGAAAAACATATTGTAGTATTCACCAGATATGACGCAAGATCACAAAATTCTAACCACTACGATAGGCTCATACCCAAAACCGGATTATGTTCCAACGCCGGATTGGTTCAAGACTGATTCCACTCTTTCAGAGGAAGTGGTCTCAGAATACAACGAGTATTTAAAGGAAAAGGATCAAAGCATAGAAAGTCTGTTAAATGAAGGGGTAAATGAGGTTGTCAGGGAACAAGTTCGGGCAGGAATAGATATCCCAACAGACGGAGAAGTAAGACGCGAACATTATATTAACTACCATTGTCGACATCTAGAGGGTATTGACTTTGAAAGACTCACTCAAAAATCCATGCGGGCAGGCACCTGGATAGGGAAAGTGCCTACGATTTATAAAAAAATTGAAGCAGAAAGAAATCACTTTTTAACTCGTGACTATAAGATCGCCCAGTCTGCAACTCGTCAGCCGGTAAAGATAACTCTCCCAGGACCGATGACGATTGCAGATTCTATGTACGATAACTATTATGGGGACGAAAAGAAACTGGGTAAAGACCTGGCTGAAGCATTAAATTATGAGATAAAAGCTCTTGCCAGCGCGGGTTGTAACTGGATTCAAATAGATGAGCCTGTTTTTGCCAGATACCCCCAAAAGGCAGTATCTTTTGGAATAGAAAACCTGGAAAGATGCTTTTTCGAAGTTCCAAAACGCGTTAACCAGTGCATGCATATGTGTTGTGGTTATCCTGATAAACTTGATAATGAAGATTATCCAAAGGCAGATCCGAGCGCCTATCATGAAGTCGCAGAGGCGGTCGACAGCTCAAGCATCCAGTTTATTTCCATTGAAGATGCTCACCGCCACAACGATTTAAACCTTTTTGAAAAATTTAAGCAGTCAACCATCGTTCTCGGCTTAATAGCCATTGCGCAAAGCCGGGTTGAGACAGAAAATGTAATCAGGGTGCGTTTGGAGGAAGTGCTTGGACATATCGACAAGCAAAGGTTGATAGCGGCGCCAGATTGTGGTCTGGGTATGCTGCCGAGACATATTGCAATTGCCAAGATGGAAAATCTAGCACAAGCAGCAAAGAATATGTAAGCTGTCAGAAGTCATAAATTGGAAGTGGAATCTGTCAACATCAGTGTCGATCTCCCCCTTAATTTTCCAGCTAAGAATTTGTATGGGGGCAAGTACCCCAAATATGGGTAAATTGCTTCCCTTAAATCACCGCGGCAAGTTAATCGTAAAGGTAGTGCCCTCATTCAGCCGGCTCTCCACCCCGATCTGCCCACCATGCGCCTGAACCAGCTGTTGGGCGATCGCTAAGCCCAAACCGCTGCTCGCCTGGCGCGCCCCCTCCCCCCGCCAGAAACGGTCAAAAATGAAGGGTACATCTTCCTCAGCGATTCCGCGCCCGTTATCAGCAACCTTGATCTGTACGCCGTCCTGGCCCGGTGCAGCGCTGATGCGGATCTGACCTCCTCGAGGTGTGTGATCGAGGGCATTAGCAACCAGGTTGCTTAATACCTGATCCAGCCGCCCAGCATCGCCCTGGATGAGGAGACCCTCCCCGAGAATTGAAGACTGTAAATCCACCCCTGCAGTTTCAGCCTGGCCGCTGAAGCTGGTGGCTACATCCGCCAGCAGCTCACCTACTTCGACCTGCTCCATCTTCATCGGCAGCTGACCGGCCTCCGCCAGGGACAGCGTGCGCAGGTCTTCTACCAGTCGAGAGAGCTGGCGGGTTTCTCCCAATAAGCGATCAATTTGCTCCTCATCAGCCGCGTACACACCATCGGCGATGCCTTCCAGGTTGCCCTGGATGATGTGCAGGGGTGTGCGCAGCTCGTGAGCCACATCTGCGGTAAGGTTGCGCCGCTGCTGGTCAGCAAGTTCCAGCTCGCTCACCATGCGGTTGAAGGAGCGCGTCAAGCGGCCGAACTCACCGGAACCACGCTCCGGCACCCGCACGCTGAAATCCCCTTCGGCGACTTCGTCCGCAGCGGTCATCACCTGGGCCAATGGGTTTACCACGCTGCGGAAGGACCGCCAGGCAATTATTCCCACCAAAATTGGGAATCCCAATGCCATCCCACAGCCGAGAACCCACACCAGCGCTGTCGCCTGGGCATCCCCGCCAAACAGGCTGGTCAGGATGTATGCCAGCCCGGCCATGCCCAGCAGGAAAAAAATAACGGCCGCGGCCATAATACCCATAAAGCGGAAGAACAAGACCCGCCGTTTGGCGTGCCAGTCGGGACGGAAGCGGCGCTCTCCCCAGTTTTGCCAGTGTCGGCGATTGATTCGCCTGCGATACTTCAAATTGCGCACCTCATGTAGTTTAGCATTCAAGCCAGCTCATTAAACTTGTAACCCACGCCATAGACGGTCAGCACGTACAGCGGTTCAGATGGATTTGGCTCCAGCTTGCGGCGCAGGTTTTTGATATGGGCATCAATGCTGCGGTCGTAGCCGTCATAGGCATAGCCGTGGATTCGTTCCAGCAGCTGAGCGCGAGTGTAGGTCAGCCCAGGGTGCTGTGCCAGAGTCACCAGCAGGTTGAACTCAATTCGTGAAAGCGCAACTGGTTCCCCGCCCCGGGTGAGTCGGTGTCCCTCCAGGTGAATTTCCAGGTCAGCCACCCGCAGGATGCCTGGCTCCCTAACCTCGCCCTTGGTCCTGCGAAGAACCGCCCGTACGCGGGCTACCAATTCGCGCGGCGAGAAGGGCTTGGTGATGTAATCATCGGCCCCCAGCTCCAACCCGATCAAGCGATCGGTTTCCTCCACCCGGGCGGTGAGCATGATGATGGGCACATCCGATTCCTGGCGCAGGGTTCTGCACACATCCAGGCCATCCATGCCCGGCAGCGTCAGGTCAAGCACCACCAAGTCTGGCACCTCGCTGCGCGCCGTCGCCAGGGCAGCGATCCCATCCGCGGCGCTTAAAACCCGGAAGCTGGCCTGTTCCAGATAATCTCGGGCCAGCTTCACGATCTCTGCTTCGTCGTCCACCACCAGGATCAGTTCATTCATCAGGCTAAGTGTAACCGAAATTGCTATGCAGAAAAGGTGCGACGCACTTGAGATCCTTCGTTTCACTCAGGACAGGAGTGCGTCACACCTGGCAATTAGATTTCGTTCGGTGGATCGCTCGATCTATCTTCCGGTTCACCCTCTTCCTGGTCATGCCATTTCCGGTGCATTTCTTCCCAGTTCCTGCCATAGCCCCATTTGCCATAGTGGTGTCCAGCCCAACGCCTTCTGCCCCAGGGTTTAAAAATGCCGCCGATCAGGAACATGATCAAAAAGATAAACCCAATACTCAAGCACAATCCGAAAAACGGAAAGCCGAATCCGGGCATGTACGGCCCATACAGCTGGCCTCTGAACTGGGGCACTATGAGCAGCGCCTCAGCGACCTCGCCGCTAGACAGCAATGAACCCGCCTGGTAACCCTGGGCCCATCCTGAACGGAATAGAAGCGCGCCTCCTGCCACCAATACAGCTACCAGGATGACAGTCAGAAATAATCTTGCCACAATACCTCTGCGATACATTATTTACCTCCTTTGGGTAAAAAATTGAGCTCGTCTTCATACATCTTCATCCTTAGTATCCCAAGAGGTTGTGAAAAAGTTATGAAATGGTTGGGGAAATCTGGTGAATCAAATAGATCAAGCAGGACACCAATTTCCCGGGGGAAAGGGACAACTACCCCATGACAATAGGACAAATTTTCTCTAAAATCTGTATATTACATTTCACAATATGACAGAGGAGAATGGATATGCGTAAAATTCTAAAATGGGTTGGGATAGGAATTGGTGTGCTGGTCGCGGTGGTGATCGCGGCCGCCGTGCTCCTTTACTTCATGGGGGGAGCTCGATTGAATAAAACTCGCCAGGTAACCCCACTGGCGATGACCTTACACAATGACGAAGCTTCCTTAGCCCGGGGTGAACACCTGGTCAAGGCTGCCTGCGCGTCATGTCATGCCGATGATTTGAGCGGGACACCATTTATCGCTGACCCTGCCATCGGAATGATTTATGCCGCCAACATCACCGGTTTGGGGGAGAGGCGCACGGACGAGGAACTGGTGCTCGCCATCCGGCATGGGATTGGTTCAGGAGGGCGTCAATTAGTTGTAATGCCCGCCGATTCTTTCATCCACTTCAGCGAGGATGATTTAAATGCCGTGATCGCTTATCTCAAGACGGTACCGCGC
>CALBUI010000101.1 GCA_937968125.1 uncultured Anaerolineales bacterium
GGATACCTGAGAACGGTAATGGACAGGTTCAATGAGCAATTTCCAATTGGTGACCTCTGAGGTGGAGGAAACTCCCTCCACTGAAAGGTCATTGAGAATCAGGCGATCTCCTCAAAGAGATCGCCTGATTAATTCCCGTGAATTTATTATCGATTTAATCACTGGCACAAATTCAATAGCCATCTTAAATGATATTGGTCTGTCCAATTCCGAAGTTAATCAAGAAGGGTTGGAGTTAACTGCGGAATTGAAACGTTACTTAGACATGGCCAGGATCGATGCAATGGACGATCAGGGTTACTTCGTGGATTACGATCGGCTCAAAATGAGTCCGATTTATGCGGAATACCGTCAGGAATGCTCGCCCCGTTTGGGTTTCTTCGATCCGGGATCGCTGTCTTCAGATGAAGAGCGGTTAGCATTTTGGATCAATTTATACAACGCGCTCGTTATGGATGGAGTGATTACAGAAGGGGTTACGCAAAGCGTTGGCTCAAATCCTTTAGGCTTGTTAGCCTTTTTCCGGCAAACTGCTTACAATGTTGGTGGAAAAAGGATGAGCTGTGATGATATCGAGCATGGCATCATGCGCGGCAACCGCGGTCACCCAATGGTGCCAGGTCCACAATTTACCTCCACAGATTCAAGGCTGGCTTGGCTCATCGACCCGGTTGAAGTCAGGATCCACTTTGCATTGAATTGTGCTGGCCGGTCCTGCCCGCCCATCCAGGTATATACTGCAGATCGTCTTGAAGAGCAGCTTGATCTAGCAGCTCGTAATTTTGTCAATCAAGATGTGCAGCTCGATGGAGAAAACGGTCAGCTGCACCTCTCTGCCATATTCAAGTGGTATAAGGCAGACTTTGGCGGTCGGAAAGACATCCTCGATTTCCTGATTAAATATCTTCCGGATGGGGAGCGAAAAGATTGGCTCAAAGACAATGGTGAGAGAGTAACATTTCGCTACAAGACCTATGATTGGGGCTTAAATTCAACGAAATTAGGCCTGGAGGGATAGGTCACAAATATTGGGGATTACAGAATGGGGATGTAGCTTAATCTATTGGCAATTAAATCGAGTTGGAGAACTCACCAGAGACGATAATTTCTACTTTTCCGAGGCGCGGTCAGTTACCTTAAGGGATCTCCATTCTAGATGCCAAGTCACCGCGCTGGTTTAATCAAAAAGAGAGATGGGATATGCCTTCGCCCATCTCTCTTGGGTTAATAGTTTTCTTCTTATTATGCCGGGGCTGCCTGTAGGACACGCAGCAAGGCTTCGAATTCCTCCCGGCAATCGGGACAGATATCTATGTGATGCTCAACCAGGGGCATCAATTTCTGGGCATTATCACCCCGGTCGACAACTTCTGTGTACTGGTCAAGCAAATGATAAACTTCATCACAGGATAATTCAATATCTTGCGTCTTATCGACCATTCCTATTAACTTCTGAAATTCGGCTGGCAGTTGTTGCATATCATTCTCTTCTTTTTCTGGACCCATTCTCTTCATAAGGCGAGTAATCGCTTCTCGCAGCTTCATAAATTGCCTCTTCTTCTCTTTAGACGCATATTGATGATCAAACCTTACCCACGATCAAATACAGCCCAGATGTCTTCTGTAGACAAATTTTCATTTGCCAGCCTTTTCTTTAGCCGCAAGCGGGCATCATGCAGCAGTTTGTAAAGCGCATTCCTTTTCATATTCATCCGCCGGGCGACCTCTTCTAATGGGACGCCTTCTATTGCCGTGGCGACCATTGCCGTGCGCTGTTTCTCGGTCAATTCTTCATTTATTATTCTAGCTACCCGTTGGAGCATGTCACTTCGCTGGGTGAGATTGTCCGGATCTGGACCCGGGTCGATCATCAAGCTGGGAAATGAGATGCCATCCTCATTTTCTTCTACTAATGAATCCAGTGAGAAGTCTCGCCACCGGCGGCGGCGCAGTTCGGTTAAAGCGATACGAACGGCGATTTTTTGAACCCAGGTGGTGAAGCGGCTGCGACCTTCAAAAGTATCCAGATGATCCATCACGCGCAGCAATGTATCCTGGGCGACCTCTTCAGTTAGTGAATTGAATTGTGGATTATCAGGAGACAAATATTTGGAGAGCGCGTAAGGTAATCCATTCGAGATGACAGCCCGTAAATCCGCCAGCGCATCTTCTTTTGCGGTACCATCAGACTTCAAATCTGAAAGCCATTGCTCATTGGATCGGTCAACCATGATGTGGATATTATAACCCGGTGGATATTATTATGGAAATTTTGATCCTAATTAGAAAGCATGCAGAGCAGCGAATTCAGGTAAGATTCTTAGGTGTGTTCACGTCAAAAATTGGGTAAAGATCTTAGTTTTTATTTATCGAAGCAAATTAATTGAGGAGTGAATGCCGTGGTAAAAGCATCTTGGAATGGAACTGTTTTAGCAGAAAGCGATGAGACAATCATTGTTGAGGGGAACCATTATTTTCCCCCGAGTTCGATACACGAAGAGTACTTAGTTGAAAATGATAATCATACTGTTTGCAGCTGGAAGGGAGTTGCCAGCTATTATGATGTCCAGGTAGAAGGCAAGACAAATCGAAATGCTGCCTGGTATTATCCTGAGCCTCAACCGGCAGCTGAGAAGATCACTGGTTATGTGGCCTTTTGGCATGGTGTTCGAGTGCACCAGGAGTAACGGATGGAGATATCAGGGGAAATACCGGTCCTGACCACTTCGCAGATGGTGGAAGTGGACCGCTTGATGATAGAAGAATACCAGATTGACTTGATCCAGATGATGGAAAATGCCGGGCGTAACCTGGCTGAATTAGCACGACGTGAATTGGCCGGGCAGGTGGCTGGGAAATCCATCGCCTGCCTGTGTGGAGCAGGCAACAATGGCGGCGGGGGCCTGGTGGCGGCGAGGCACCTGCATAATTGGGGAGCTGAAGTCGTTCTGGTACTGGCATTTGAAACCTCTCGTTTGAAGGAAGTGCCAGCTCACCAGTGGAATATTCTCACCCAGATGGGGGTGGAAACCAACCTGGATCCCGATCTTGCTGAAGCTGATTTGATCATCGATGCACTGATCGGCTATGGTTTGAGTGGTGACCCTCGAGAGCCTGTTGCTAGTTTGATCGAAAAGACAAATGATGCAAGCACCCCAATCCTAGCGCTGGACGCACCTTCTGGTTTAGATACAACCACCGGCGTTCCAGGCAATCCATGCATCAAGGCTGCAGGCACGCTTACACTAGCTTTGCCCAAGATAGGCTTGATGACCAGCGAGGTAAAAGACTATGTAGGTGAGCTATACCTGGCTGATATCAGCGTCCCGCGCGAGCTTTACCAGCAGATGGGGATCGAAGTGCCTAACTTATTCGTTGAAGGTACAATCTTGAAAATAGACCAGAGATAAGAAAAAGATGAAATTCACCCTGTGTGACTTATACAGCAACTAGATTTTTCTAGTGGAATTTATATGAAAATGTGCTACGCACTTCGAAAGTGCATAGCACATCCGACAAATGAATAGATTCATTCGATCAAAAAAACCCGGCTTTGGCCGGGTCTTTATTTTGGGGTTAGTCTATAGCCTGTATATCCTCTTCAGGCCAATCCTGCACTTTTCCTTGGAGTATCTCTAAATTAAGTTTATTAGCTACGAATTGGGCTTTGTCCCAGGACTCAAAGGCAAAAGGAATTGATTTTAAGACATACGTGATCGGATAGCCTTTGTGCGTTCGGGAATGTACTTCTCGGCGTACTACTCTAAATGGTTCGTCAATAATCGGTCTCTTCCAAACAAAGTATTCAGTTGATTCCATCGTCCCACCCATTATCCCTATCATTAAGAATTCAATCGGCCTCCACTAAGTTGATCCGTTCCAGAGAACGTTCACAAATATAAAAACGATCCTGCCCGTATTTTGTTACGAAAAAACCTTGCAATGGTGTAATTTTTAAGGATGATTTCCTTGCATTTCAAGAATGGTGTTCGCCAGCAATCCTTATGGGGAATTGGGACACTGGAAAATTATTAATCGATAGAGGCTGGGTATAATATTTCCATAGGGTAAACACAAATTTCAGGGATTTTACTCTACTATGAGAGGCAGCGGAATGATCACCATAGACCAGTTAGCCGAGGGATTCGCGCTCAATTTCCGCTTAATGAAGATGCAATGTGAGGGCTTGAGCCACGCGGACAGCCTGGTTCAAACGCCTTACAATATTAACTGCATGAATTGGGTGCTCGGGCATATTGCAGTAAGTCGAGACCGAGTCCTGCGTCTGGTTGGCGAAGAGCACTTGCTCACTGAAGCAGAGTTCGACCGATACAAGACCGAATCGAACCCAATCGTGGGTGATGGTGAGGATGTTATCAAATTGGATAGGCTGCTGGAGGTCTTATCCCCAGACCAGGAGCGGATTAATGCGGGGTTTTCCCGCCTGACGGATGAGCAGCTGGCTGAGCTTATTCAGGTCGGTGAGCGACAAGTACCGCTTGGCGTTCGTTTACACGGTTTTTACTTCCACGATACTTATCACACCGGGCAAACTGACTTGCTGAGACAGATCGCAAGTACCGACGATAAGATTGTTTGAATTCAGTCTCGATTAAACAGTGTATGGCAGCAACTTGCTGACGAGCTGGTCGATGGTTGAAGCAATAGCTGGCAGGTTATCAGATAGCACTGGGCTCAGCGGCTCCCCAACTTCAAATTGATTGGCTTCAACGCCAATAATCCAGATTCGAGGGGGCAAATCTTCTCTTCTCAGGTTGCGTCCAAGCTGGATGGTTTCTGCGACGCCCCAGCCATGGGCAAAGCCTGATCCTCTTTCAAAGGCGGATAGCACCTCTTCATCCAGGACATAAATCTC
>CALBUI010000102.1 GCA_937968125.1 uncultured Anaerolineales bacterium
TTGAACGTTTCAGAAGATTATTAATCATAGTTCATATTTCCCTAGACAAACTCAGGTGAACATGGCAAAATCTGGGTGTTGTAATAGGTGATTCAAGGAGATTCGATGAGTAAAAAATCGTCAACTAGTAGGAAAGGACCGGTCTCAAAGCGTGAGGCTGTCAGAGAGCGACGCAAGCAAAAACAAAGGAAGCAAAGAACATATATCGTCCTGGGTGTCGTTGGTGTTGCAGCTGTAATAGCTGCTCTACTAATTATCCCTTCATTACTGCCTGTCGGTGATATTATTGTTGCAACCCCTCATGAGAGGCCCATGGTAGATGGACGGACAATGGGGGATTCAAATGCATCAGTAACCATCGAGGTTTTCGAAGATTTTCAATGCCCGGCCTGCAAATCATTTACTGAACAAATCGAACCTCAAATTGTGGATGCATATGTCGCTACCGGTGATGTTTACTACATTTTCCGGCACAATCCATTCCTTGATGATCGCGCCCCGCGCAATGAATCAGACCAGGCTGCCTCTGCAAGTATGTGTGCTGGCGATGAAAATCGGTTCTGGGATTATCATGACATGTTATTCGCCAATTGGAACGGGGAAAACCAAGGCGCATTCAGCGACAAAAGATTGGTTGCTTTTGCTGAAGCTATCGGATTAGATATGCCAGCCTTCAATGCTTGCTTTGACGCAACTCTTCATGAAGCTGAAATAAACACCGATCTAGAATTAGCCAGAAACTCCGGTGTCACTGGTACACCTTCCGTTATGGTCAACGGCCGGATCATTTCACCCGGATTCGTACCATCCTTCCAGCAAATATCCGATGTGGTTGAAGCTGAACTGGCAAATTCCGGAAATTAATCCCCTCAATTAGAAAACAAAACGGGCTTGCTCTTCTTCAATGGAAGTTGAGTCAAGCCCAATTTTTTTTATTTTTAGATGCCGATTATTGGTCTTCTTTTGCTAGAGTAATTCCAGCCGCTTGGTTCTCCTTAAGCTCCAAGATGAAACATAAAGAAGATAGTCTATTCATATATGGCAGTATGTTCGAGTTGTTGAATGCTTTGGCGAAATATAATTCAGCTACCCGGCGTTCTGCCCTGCGGACGATGGTTCTAGCCAGCGACATCGCCCCACCCGCCAGGGTATCTCCAGGCAGGATGAACTCCTTGGGTGTCTCAACTGTGCTGCTGATCCTATCTACAGTAGCTTCCAACCAGGCAAGCCGCGCCTCATCGATCACCCGAAATTGGTCAGCTGTTTTCTCGGTAGCAGAAACCTCTGCCATGATATGGTAGAGGTCTCGCTGGACTTCCAAAATTATCTTTTTTGATTCAGATTGACTGGTTTGAGATCGTGCGAATCCCAGCGCAGCTGTTGCCTCATCTATCGTTCCAATCGCCTCGATCAGCGGATCGTTTTTTGGTAAACGTCCCTTTCCTAGACGACCAGTAAAGCCATCATCACCTGTTTGCGTATAAAATTTCGTCATTCCCCAATTATAACGGACACCTCAATCTACTCCAAATTGGAGTGATGTTGTATACTTAAATCTATTAGAAAGGAGTAACGCATGCAGATCAGATGTACAAATTGTCACCGGCCATTTGCAATCAGCAAAGAGACCATTTATTTTGCATTAGATACTATTCATGAAGATGGGCTGAACCATTACAATGCTCAATGCCCGCACTGTCGCCGGGCAAACAGGTTATCTCCAAAACAACTTAAAAGAGCTGCGCCTGATTGGCAGCCAGGTGGTTCTACTGAGGAGGAAACCGAGGAGTAGACCCTGTCAACAAATTAGGATTGATTAACCAAATCCTTCGCTCACATTGCAGAAGGATTTTGTTGATATTCCAAATTTCTTCTCTTAAAGATCAAGTTGAATTGCCAACATCATTATCTGGGAGATTTTCCCGATCGTAAAGGAAATTTAGTTCTCTAATCCGCTCTTGAAGTCCCCCGATCATAGCCGAATCTGACATTCGCCAGGTCCAGTTTCCACTTGGATTACCTGGGTAATTCATGCGTGCATTGTTATCCAGATTAAGAAAATCTTGCATGGGGGCCAAAGCGAACATGGCCACCGAACTCCAAGTCGCGCGAATGAAATCCCAGGCAACTTCCCTGCCGTCCCTGTCGAGATAACGACGGTAGAAACTTTTTTCATCCTCGGAAACCCTTTCATACCAACCCTTAGATGTATCGTTATCGTGGGTACCGGTATAGACCACGGTATTTACTTCATGATTATGAGGGAGGAATAGTTCCTTCGGATCACCAGTAAACGCAAATTGAGTGATTCGCATTCCAGGCAGGTTGAATCGCTGGCGCATGGCGACCACATCGGGTGTGATTACTCCCAAATCTTCCGCGATGATCGGCAGATCGCCCAGAGATTCTTCAACTGTGGTGAAGAAATCTTCCCCTGGACCAGCTACCCAACGACCATTGACTGCAGTTTCTTCACCAAATGGAACCTCCCAATGAGCTGCAAATCCCCGGAAATGGTCAAGCCGAACAATATCAACAAGTTTTAATACCGCAGATAGACGGTTCAGCCACCATTGGTAACCATTAGCTTTATGAATATCCCAGCGGTATAAAGGATTGCCCCACAACTGACCGGTCTTTGAGAAATAGTCCGGTGGCACGCCAGCCACATATTCCGGATTCCCATCTTTATCTAAGATGAACAGTTCAGGATGTGCCCAAACTTCTGCACTATCATGCGCCACAAATATTGGGATATCACCGATGATGAGAATATTTTCCTGGTTGGCATGCTCTCGAAGAGATGCCCATTGGCGGTGGAAGATAAACTGGCGGAATTCCTGGCGATGGATGGCGGTGGAGTATTCTTCTTTCGCCTCGCTTATTGCCACCGGGTCTCGCCCCGCAAGCGGTTTTGGCCAGTTTACCCAGGGTCCGCCTCCATTTGCTTCCTTGATCGCCATGAACAGGCAAAAATTTTCCAGCCAAAAGCTATTCTCAGTTCGAAATTCTTCAAATTCAGACTTGAGTTCTTTCGAATCAGATTGCTCGAATTGAATAAATGCCCTGTCGAGTACACCCACCTTCCATGGTATGAGACTTCCAAAGTCCACTCGTTCAACAGGAAATTGGGGAGATTCAACTAAATCGTTGGAATGGAGCAGGCCATCCTCGAGGAGCAGCTCTGGGCTAATCAGGTATGGATTTCCTGCAAAGGATGAGAAACTTTGATAAGGTGAATCACCGTATCCTGTTGGACCTAAAGGCAGAACCTGCCATAATCCACAACCTGCCTTCCGAAGAAAATTTACCCAGCGATGAGCTTGCGGTCCTAGATCGCCGATCCCAAAGTGTCCTGGTAGGCTGGTTGGATGAAGGAGAATGCCTGAAGCACGCTCAAACTTCATATGCCAGCCTTTTAGTTTGGATAAAATCCCCACTGCGGATTAAACTTGTTGACAGGTCCGAGGAGACCACATCCGTGCCTATCACTGCCCCGGGTTCAACTCTAAGCCGTTCAGGTAATTGGCTGTTTTTGCCAATCATCGTAATTCTAGGAACTGGTGATTCCTCAATTCCCCCAACGACTGCATTCTTTCCGATATATACTCGTTTATCAACAATCGACCGTTCAACCCTTGCCCCTGGTTCAATGACGGCATCGGTAAGGATGACCGACTCTTTCACCACTGCACCAGGCATCACTTTCACGCCTGGGGATAAAATGCTGCGCTCTATCGTTGCTCCAGCTGAGATGACACAACCATCGGTGATCATGCTGTCGCCCACTTGTGCGCCAGAGGAAATATATACGGGTGGACGTTCCTCAGTTCGGGTGTGAATCACCCAGGAGCGATCATTCAAGTCAATGGGTGCTGGATCAGCTAACAAATCCATGTGTGCCTTCCAATAAGAATCAACAGTCCCCACATCTACCCAGTATCCCGAATAAGGAAATGCTGAAACACGCGCCCCATCTTCGATCAGTCGCGGGATGATATCTTTACCAAAATCATGGGTACTTTCAGTCTGTGCACGATCCTCCCACAACACTTTATCAAGTAATTCGATGTTGAAGAGATAAACGCCCATGTTTACCAGATCAGATTTGGGTTTTTTAGGTTTTTCTTCGAAGTTAGTCACCTGGTAATTCTTATCCACATCAAGAATTCCAAAGCGGGATGCTTCTTCCATCGGAACCCGGATAGTGCAAATGGTGACATCCGCCTGGTGATCGACATGGAAAGCGATCAGAGCATCATAATTCATCACATAGATATGGTCGCCAGAAAGCACGAGCACAAAATCTGGATCAGAGCCCTTAATAAAGCGGAAATTTTGCTGTACAGCATCGGCAGTCCCAAGATACCAATCAGATGAACCACGAGCTTTGTATGGCGAATAAATGCGCACTCCCCCGGTAAAATCTCTATTTAAATCCCAAGGACCTCCAGAGCCGATATGATCAATCAGGGAATGTGGCCGATATTGAGCCAGGATCATAATATCGAACAGTTCCGAATTTATACAATTTGAGAGCGTGAAATCGATGATGCGATATTTGCCGGCGAATGGCACTGCAGGTTTCGTCCGCTTGGCTGTCAGGGTGCCTAATCTGGATCCCTCTCCGCCAGCCATGATGACTGCGCGCGTTTTCATTTTCGCTCCTTCCTGAGCTTAAGCTGATGGGATTGAAATAATTTTACTCGATAATAAATCCAAACTAGCTATGATCAATGCAGATATTGAATGAGGTTCTTTCAGCAAGCGCTAACCAAGCTGTTTGTAATATCAACAGTCTTCAACCGTTATTATTATTGTGCTATCTAATTGCTCCAATGTTTATGAGCACCAATGGACTAGATGTTATAATCACATCTTCGTTCTAAGGAATAAGGTTTCAATCGTTGAAATATGCCTACTAAAGCTTTCAGCATTCATGGACACTTCTACCAACCCCCACGCGAAGATCCGTTAACAAACCTTATCCCAAATGAACCTGGGGCAGCCCCTTACAATAATTGGAACGAAAAGATACTTGCTGAGTGCTACCGGCCGAATGCAAAGTTGGGGAACTTTGGTGGGATAAGTTTCAATGTTGGTCCGACACTATTTCCATGGCTGCAATCACAAGATCAAGAAACATACCAGCAAATCATCCAGCAAAATCAGGTTAACCGTCAACGATTCGGAGTTGGAAATGCAATCGCGCAAGCCTATAATCACACGATCTTGCCACTAGCTTCCTCCTCTGATAAAGCAATTCAAATATATTGGGGAATAACAGACTTTATTCACCGCTTCGGGCACCAACCCCAAGGTATGTGGCTCCCGGAGACTGCCGTGGATAACGAGTCATTAACCATGATGGCCAATATGGGCATTGAATTCACCATCTTGGCTCCCTGGCAAGCTGAAGATGACGGATTTGATCCAAGGGAACCATATAAAGTAATTCTCCCCGGTGGTAAGAGTATCATCGTCTTCTTTTATCAAAGGGATTTAAGCACCAAAGTCAGCTTTGAGCCAAACGCGACTGCTGATGCTGCTTCTTTTGTGAATAGTGAACTCGCATCATTTTTTTTTACCGATGACGATTCTCAGGGTAATGACCAATTCATCTTAGTAGCCTCAGATGGGGAACTTTATGGGCACCACCAACACTCACGCGAACAGTTCCTCGCTCATTTACTTGATGGAAGCAGTGCCTCAGCTGGCCTAACCTCTACATATCCCGCACTGTGGTTGCAATCTCACGAACCCACAAATATGATCCGCATTCGAGAGCGCACCTCCTGGTCTTGTCATCACGGAGTCCTTCGTTGGTCGAGTGAATGCGCCTGTACTCACCTGGATGGTCGCTGGAAATCCCATCTGCGAAAATCTCTTGATAGGTTAGCCGCGTCTCTCGATGGCTTGTATTATGAAACTCTATATCCTTTAGTCCCTAAACCGAGAGTCCTACGCCAGGAATATATTCACGCTATGCTGGGTGAAATTGAAGCAGAAAGTTTGATTAGCGAGATGGCAAGCTATCCGCTATCCAAAGAGCAGACCAAGCAAATCATCCTTCTGTTGGAATCGCAGCGCGAACGCCAACGAATTTTTACTTCATGTGGTTGGTTTTTTGAGGACTTTGATCGCATCGAACCAAAGAACGTCATTGCTTACGCAGCTCAGGCCGTTCGATTGGCTCATCTGGCAACAGGAGACGATCTTTCTTCGCAAGTTGAGTCGGATCTTAGACACGTCGTCAGTCCCCAGACCGGCCTTACGGCAGATCAAGTATTCAATCACCATCTTTCACGCGATTGGGAACCGGATAAAGATTTATTGGTTTGAGCTTAGATAAAACGTTTGGCTATATCCTGATCCAAACCCCAACAGAAGCCTCAATTTCCTGCTGCGTCCAGCAACTTTTCCAACTGGTAATCTGATCTCGTTTCTGCACTTTGCAGCTTGCGAATTACGCTGAAATGATCGGCAATTCGCTGGTGGATTTCATCCTCATTTCGTTCCTGATTAGCCATCTCATCTACTACCGCGATTCTTATCAACCAGGCTGACAGGTTCTGAAACGCTTCTTTGTTGAACCATAAAATCCCTTGATAGCGGTTGACCTGTAGGAATCCTTGAACAAATTCATCCTTTAAAAGACCTTCAAGGATTTGGTAGGCGCGCCGGTTTTTCGTAGTCTTTTCCAGGTGCCAGGATTGGTGGCGGATTAAAATTCTTATTAAATTGATCGAATGTCCTGCTTCAGACTCGCTGAATCCAAGATCCACCAGCGAACTTGCCAGGATACGCCCGAACAACCATTCATCGAACCAGGTTTGGCTTCTCTCTTCTGCTTCATCTTCTCCCCTCAGCCGCCCAAGATCACGCGTAATACCCCATCCTATCAGGGCGCACCAATTACCAAGATCCTCCTCTTCCAGGCTCAAATCTCTCAAGCTTAGGCTCACAGCAGATTTGAAATTTCGCCGGGATTCAGCTCTTGCGATATCTCTCAAATCAGGGAAATTAAAAATTTCTTCCATCTCAGCCTGGATACGGTTGGATAAAAGATTAACCGATTCTTCGTTTACCCCACCACTGGTAAGGTTACTGATTTCCGTTAGCAAGTGGGTTGACTTTTGACCGATTTCCCCTAATAAATCTTGGTCTACGTCAGTCACACCGCGGGCTGCCAACATTCGATTGAACATCCGGGCATTGGTCAGCTCACGGAATGGGTAATGTACTGGTTGGAGGACTATCTCCTTCAATGTGTCGTCAATACTTGGTACTCCCCGACCATCAAGGTATGCTTCCAGCTGTGCATACTGGTGCCATTCGTTGTCCCTAACCTGGCGAAAATCTATGAAGACATGGTATTTATACGCACCTAACTCGAGATAAATTCCATTTTCAGACAAATTTCGATTGCTGCGGATATACTCTAAGCCGGTAATCTGATCTCGAAAGATTGTGTAGTGATCGTCGCTTGGAGATAGATCCAATCCCTGGATGAGTTCTCGTCGAAGAAGCTGCCCGGGGGATCCATCACCCGATTTCAATACTCTGGCAGCAGAATTTTTGATCCAACCCCGTGCTTCGCCATACCGATTGTGATACACAATCAACGATCTTTCTTCACCAGCTCGATTGGAATATGCATACACATCTTCATTGACATTTCCATCAGGAGTGTAGAAATCATAGAGAAAAAATTCATTTACTTCTGCGAACAGGTATCGCTTCCGCAAAAGCGGAAAAATCTCGCGCTCATGACGCTCAACGAGGTAAGGATCAGGTTTTTCTTCCCAATATGCACGCCGAAACTCCATGCCGTATTTTTCAGCGAAACCTTCGATTTGTCCATGTCCAAACATCGGTAGTCCAGGCATGGTAGCCATCAGGATGGAGCTTCCAAAATATTTGTCATCTTTCCCAAATTGATCTACTGCGGTGCGCTCATCCGGATTGTTCATGAAATTCACATAACGCTTCAATATTTCCGGATCAAATTCCAGGGTGTTCTTGATCACTAAACGGTATTCCTGGTTTTTTTCATCCCGCAGCATATTCATGAATGCGCTGTTGTAGACTCGATGCATCCCGAGGGTGCGTACAAAGTATCCTTCCATCAACCAGAAGGCTTCTGCCAACAACAAGGTATCCGGCACTTCTTCAGCAACCCTGTCGACGACCTCCCGCCAGAACTCGATTGGGAAAACAGCCTCGAATTGCTCTTTGCTCAAGCCGTAATCCGCCCTGGAAGGAATCGCCCCTCCAGTCCCTGGTTCTGGGTACCAAAGCCGTTGGTAGTGTTTTTTTGCCAGCGTCATGGCGGCATCAAAGCGAATAATTGGAAACTTCCTGGCAACTTCAAGAATCGTTTGGATGACCGCTTCACGGACTTCAGGCAGCAAATAATTCAGCTGAGCGGTATCATTCCACGGCATGCTCGTTCCATCATTTCCATGGTAAATGTACTTTGTATCTCCAGTCCAATTGTCTACTCGCTTGAACACCACCGCCGCATCACTGCTGTCATAGTAATGGTCTTCGATATAAATTCCAACCCGTTCATCCCAGGAAAGATCAACACCCCCGAAGGAGTATGCAGGGAACGGGGGGTGGTCTAAAGCGACGAACCACTCAGGGTGTTGGACCACCCAGTGCGAATCAATCCCCATGTGATTGGGCACCATATCTGATGCCAGACGGACGCCACGCTCCCAGGCTCTGGCATGCAAATTTCGGTATGCTTCATCTCCACCCAAGTCACCTGCAATCTGGTAATCCATCAACGAATAGGCAGAGGCAACAGCTTCAGGGTTGCCGCGCAGCTGTTTTATCCGCTGAGAGGCGCTGCTGCGCTCCCAGAGCCCAATCAACCACAATCCGGTGAAACCCCAACCTGCCAACCGGTCTAACTCTTCATCCGGAATCTGGTCTAAACGATAGATATCTTGTTGGTATTGTTTTGATAGTTGATCGAGCCAGACATAAATATTCTTGGCCATCAGCACGACAGCTGGCATCCAATCGCTATCCGGGCTAAAACGTTCGATCTCCAAATCCAGACCAGCGTAATCAAGGACGCTGGCAGGACCAGGTCCTTGGAATATAGCCTTTTCTTCTTCAGATATCATATCCAGGCTGCCCAACAGACGAAAAATATAATCCCCGATCAGGTATCCCCAGTTCTGCCTCATGTATTCCAATTGACCAGAGAGCGAATGTGGTACTGCAATTGCTGGACTTCGCAGCAGGTCGAGCAGGTTAAGGTTTTCTGGCCCAAATCCAGGCTGTGTCTCAAAAAAATCTTGTAATTCTGAGATTATCTCTAAGTAAGCTGTGTTCCTCTCTAAATCTTCATCATTGAATAATTCTAGAAAGTGTGCAAAGGCTGGATTGACATTCGCCAACCAAAGTATCAATAACTCTTCTAAGACGATCTGCCGGTTAGGCACTCCTTCTGTGTTGCCACTAAAATATTCATTAAGATCAGCTTCTTTTCGGTATACAGTAAGAGGCGGAAATTGGTCTGCAAACGAAACCAAACTGGAGTCCACCTCCTGATCGCCTATCCGGGCCTCCAACCATACTAAAGCCTCTCCCATCACAACCGGATTTAATTGCTGGCGATACAAAGAGACTACAAAATGTAATATCTCGTCGATTAAGCCCATGGCGTTGATCTGGCCGGCTCGAACTGCGCTTTCGGGGAACCTGATCAGATCCCGTTTGTTATTCATTTTTTGGGCAAATATGCGTGCCGCGTAAAAATTGACGAAGATCACATTGCCGCTTAATGAAAACAGGGATTGGTCAAATTCGTATTGGTCTCTCGCTAGGCGAGATATGTGAAATTCCATGCTTTGATACGCCTTGGTAGTAATGATGGTCGATCATTGAAAAGAATAAATTCTGTATCATTATATCGTACCCAGCTCACAACAATGATCGTGAAAACCCGGTTTATGCCCGCACCCAAGACAATATTTTGAATGATTATCTGGTTTGAACCAGACTTTCCCCCATGGGTTTAAGATATAGAAGTCAACAATTCTTCAACAAGTTTGAGATCATGTTTGGCATTACACTCCCTAAAAATCTGCTCTGCTGTAAAGAAGGCCTCATTCGCTTCAGTCAATTTGCCCTGAAATTTTAGCAGATGGCCTCGGTGGAAATACACCCTCCCGAGGTCCAGCTGGAAGCTCAAACCAGTATCGAGCTTCCATCATTGAGCCAATCATAATATTTCCGCCCCATTATATCTTTGTATCTCCTCCCTTTTTTCAGCTTATTGAGATGGTATATTAAGTAAGAATACTTGACGTACGTCAGTCTAAAAAACACTTCACATTTCCAGGAGGGTCCTTTGAGATGAGTTTCACGCCTATTCCTCTCGACCAGCTATATCAAGTAACCGATCCTGAAGATTTCGAATTTGAAACCACAAACCAGGTTGATGAGTTAACCGAAATAATCGGCCAGCCGCGCGCGGTTGAAGCTGTCCGATTCGGTACCGGGATGCAGAGTGATGGATACAATATTTTTGCTTTAGGCCCTTCTGGAACTGGAAAAAGATCCCTGGTAATGAAACAATTCCAGGCCGCTGCAAATGGGGAGTCTACGCCTGCAGATTGGTGTTACGTACACAACTTCGATCAGGACCATAAACCAAAAGCCATCCAGCTCCCGGCCGGAGAGGGAGCGAAATTTCAAGCCGATATGGATCAATTTGTTGAAGAATTGCGCACCGCGCTCTCTGCTGCATTTGAGAGCGATGAGTACCGCACCCGCAGGCGGATGGTTGAGAGTGAAATCGAGGAATTGCAGGAAGCAGCTTTTGAAGATCTGCAAGGCAAAGCTAACCAGAGCAGTTTTGCCCTTTTACGCACTCCCGCCGGTTTAGTCTTCGCTCCGGTAAAAGATGGCGAAGTCATCCCTCCCGACGATTTTAATCAACTTCCTGATGAAATCCGCAAGAAAATGGAGGTGCAGATCCAATCTCTCCAAAAGGAACTGCAAGTACTGCTGCAGCAGATTCCCGTCTGGCAGCGAGAACTGCGCGCCAACATAAGAGAATTAAACCATGAGATCACAGAAGTCGCAGTTACCAGCATCCTTGGCGAATTAAAGTCCGGTTATGAGAATTTTCCCCAGGTACTAGAATACCTGTTCGCTGTCCAAAAGGACATCGTCGATAATGCCAGCCACTTTTTAGAAACAGAGGAAGATCACGAGAAAAGAGGCGACGATTCTCCCCCACAGTCGAGAATATCTCGGGGTAGTCCCGGGGATTCTCTCCTGAAGCGTTATAAGGTTAATTTGTTTGTCGATAACCAGAATTTAAACGGAGCACCAGTCATCGTGGAGGAAAATCCCACTTACCAAAATCTAATTGGTCGGGTGGAACAAATGGCGCGCATGGGTGCTTTGTTGACAGATTTCACCTTAATCAAACCGGGTTCCCTACATCAAGCAAATGGTGGCTATCTGATTTTGGATGCCCGCAAGGTCTTGCTCCAGCCATATGCCTGGGAGGCCCTAAAACGAATCATGGAAACTCAGCAAATCCGCATCGAATCACCTGGCGAAATGATGGGAATGTTGAGCACAGTATCATTAGAACCAGAACCAATCCCTTTGAACGTAAAGGTCGCTCTGCTCGGTGATCGCATGCTGTACTATCTCTTGTCGCAATCAGATCCAGAATTTGGGGAGCTATTCAAAGTTCAAGCTGACTTTGCTGAAGAAGTACCTCGTACTGAAGAGAATCAAGAGCTATATGCTCGCATGATCGCTACGCTTGCCAGGAGGAGAGAGATGCGATCGTTAGACCGGGAGGCCGTCGCCCGGGTGATCGAACACTGCGCCCGGGTGGTCGGCGATTCCCAGCGCCTGACAATCCAAGTCAACCACATTGCTGACCTGTTAATTGAAGCCGATTACTTTGCCAATGACAATGGAAACACAAATATCCACGCTTCTGACGTTCAACGAGCTATTGATGCCCGTATCTACCGTGCTGACCGGGTTCGAGAACGCTACCAGGAGAATATCCTTCGCGAGACAATCATGATTTCCACTGCCGGTGAAAAAGTTGGTCAAATCAATGGACTTTCGGTCGTCCAAATGGGAGACTTCTCCTTTGGATTTCCCAGCCGAATTACCGCCAGTGTGCGGCAGGGAAAAGGCGATGTGATCAATATTGAGCGTGAAGTTGAACTAAGCGGTCCCATTCATTCCAAAGGGGTTTTGATATTAGCCGGATTTCTTGGCCAGCGATTCGCCCCTGACAAACCTCTCTCGTTGTCGGCCAGTTTGGTTTTCGAACAATCCTATGGTGGCGTGGAGGGCGACAGCGCTTCCTCCGCAGAACTCTATGTTTTGTTATCTGCAATTGCCAGCGTACCAATCAATCAATCTTTGGCTGTCACGGGATCAGTTAACCAGCATGGTCAGGTGCAGCCCATTGGTGGGGTGAATGAAAAGATCGAGGGCTATTTCGACATTTGCGCTGAGCGTGGTCTTACCGGCGACCAGGGTGTGCTGATCCCAGCAGCCAATGTAAAACACTTGATGTTGAATCAAAAGGTCAGAAATGCCGTGGCAGAGGGGAAATTCAATATATTTGCCATCTCTAATATTGAGCAGGGCATCGAACTCTTGACAGGGATACAGATGGGGGAACCTGATCAAGGTGGAGTATATCCGCCAGATACGATCAGTGGAAAAATCCAGCAGCGCATCGAGAAATTGGCCAAGATGAAGGATTCGAGTAGTGAAGATGAAGCGGAGCAGGAATAATGAGTCCGGCAGATGGGTTGAATGACATTCGCAGGATTCTGATCGCTATTGACGCCTCTCCAGCCAGTCTGGCTGCACTGGATTTAGCCGTTGATCTCGCAATTCGCTACCAGGCCGAATTAGTGGGTATTTACGTTGAAGATATAAATTTGTTAAGATCAGCTGATATACCCTTTACAGAAGAAGTAGGCACTTTTTCTGGGGCTACTCGCCAGATCGATAGTTCCCATATCGAGCGAGAATTAAGAGCTCAGGGACGGAGGGTCGAACAGCTGCTGTCATCAATCGCAAAAAGGGCTAACCTGCGCTGGACATTTCGCAGCACCCGCGGTTTGATCCCCAGCGAGTTGTTAGCAGCTGCAACTGGATCAGATTTGATCATTCTTGGTAAATCAGGCTGGTCAGGAAGAAAAAATATTGGATCAACCGCCCGTGAAGTAGCGCTTCAGTTTCCGATTAAATCGTTGATCTTGATGCACAAAATACGTCCTAGCACCCCGGTGATGGTCCTGTATGATGGTTCAACGGCCAGTAAGAATGCCTTAGAAACTGCGCGCAAGATCATTCACCCGGATAGCTCCATGACGGTTTTGATCAACGCAAAGAGCCGTGAAGCTGCCGGACAAATGCAGGAAGAAGTACAAGCCTCATTCCAAGGTGACGAAAAAGAAATAAAATTCCGTTGGTCTGCAGATATTCAAGGCGACCGCATCTCCCAGCTGGCCTTGATCTCCGATTGCGATGTCGTTGTATTACCCGCCCAGAGTGATCAATTTGATCCGGAATCCCTGGTTGCGATGCTAGATAGAGCCGATTGTGCTGTCCTATTGGTTAGGTAGGCCAAAAGAAACCTCAGCCAATTCAAAAATTATCCAGGAGAACTGATCATGATCCGTTCGACCATCATCACCGTGTCCGAATTAATCTCAGAGCTTGGTGACCCTGACCTTGTAATCGTTGATTGTCGATTCTCACTCGAGGATACTGAACAAGGGCGAAGAAATTATCTCAATTCGCATATTCCGGGAGCGGTCTATGCTCACCTGGATGAAGATTTAAGTTCACCTGTGATTACAGGAAAATCCGGACGCCATCCACTACCTTCGCTAGAAATATTCACCGAGACACTCAGTGATTGGGGCATCAGCTCATCAGTGCAAGTTGTGGCTTATGACGATGCGGGTGGCGCATTAGCTGCTTCCCGATTATGGTGGCTGCTGCAGTGGGTAGGGCATTATGCAGTTGCTGTCTTGGATGGGGGCTGGCAGGAATGGTTGAACTCTGGGGGATCAGTTCGGACTGGTCTTGAGGAACGTCCCTCCAGATTGTTTATCCCCAGAACTCGTCGGCGGCGGCTAGTAGAAACTGATGAAATCGTGGCAAAACTGGACGATCCAGATTTACTATTGATCGATTCAAGGGCAAAAGAACGCTTCACTGGTGAGGAGGAGCCAATCGATCCCGTGGCCGGACATATCCCCGGCGCTCAGCTTTCACCCCATCTCGAAGTGATTAATGCTGAAGGAAAGTTCCACGCAAAAGATGAATTGCGCCAACATTTCCGAGCATTGTTCGGCGAGAGGTCTGCCCGGGATGCCATATTCTATTGTGGTTCTGGTGTGACCGCAGCCCAGAATATACTGGCAACCGCTCATGCAGGATTAGGTGATGCCAGGCTGTACGCCGGTTCTTGGAGTGAGTGGGTGACGGATCCCAACCATCCGGTGGCCACTGGATTAGAGTAAGCTGCAATCAGTGAAGGTATCAATACCTGGATTAAGACGACTTTTCCATGTAATGGTCTATACCGCCCAGTACAATGGGAGATTTAATCGTGATTATTGGGGTTTGTTGTAGGTTCCAATACAGTCTGGCGCAAGAAGGAATGAAAGGCGCTCTGGCGTCTTTTGACAACGATCACCGTCACCTTGGCACGATTGGCTACCTGATCGGCGACACTACCTACCAGCAGGTTCCTGAAGAGCGGTTCATCTGCTGAACCAATTACGATTAAATCACACTCACAGTTTTCAGCACTTTCTAGGATGGAATCTAAAACGCTGGTGCCCTCTACAATATTGCGTTCAATATGAGGGTAATCAATCCCTTCCATTGCATAATCAAAAATCTGATTGGTGCGGATTTTTTCTCTGGTACCTGCTCCAGGGGGAACGATGTGCATCAGATTTACCTGGGCTGGACCTTCTTCACCCATAGATGCCATTTGCACTGCCGTTCGAACCACTCGCCGGCTGTTAGGACCCCCAGAAACTGGTACGAAGATGGACCGGATGGGTCGCTGTTCTCGGTAGCGGACAAGAGCAATGTCGCAAGGAGGATCATCCACGATCGGATCGATTACCGAGCCATACAGCCGGCCGGCGGTATTCGTATATCCCGGCCAACCCAATAAAATTAAATCTGAGGCATTCTCGATAGCAGTTTTGCGAACCGCATCGGCAACATCGCGGCCAAGCCGGATCATAGTGTGCACCGGGACATCCTTCTTCTTCGCCTGCTCGATCACCGTCTCAAGATATGGTCTGCCATGTTTGAGCTGCGAGCGCCCATCCCCAAGTGTGAGCTGGTAGGGAACTCTCACCACATTCAAAGCCAGAATTTCTCCATCATTCGCCCGGGCTAAGATGCTGCCAATTCTTCCCAGTATACGGGCTTGATCTTGAGTAGCGACCGGGATAAGTACGGAATATTGGCGGCTGACGAGCACCTCTTCAAGCAGGATCTCTTTCGGTTTTTCTATCTCTTCTATTCTTGAAAAGTAGGTGTAATAAGCTAGCAACCCGACAACAATCCAAGCAGCCGCGACGTACCAGGCGAGCGGGCTGAATGTGAACAGGTATATAGCCAGCAGGGCATTGATCACGATCCCCAAGATCGGAATTATGGGGAATAAAGGCACTCGGAATCCACGTTCCATATCCGGCAGCTTCAATCGCAGCCGCATCACAACAACATTGACTTGCAAGAATAATAATAAGAACAAGATGCCTGCTGCGGCAGCTACATCTTCGATTGGAAGCAGCCAGGATATTATCAGCATAAATCCGCCAGAGATGATCACCGCCCAATGGGGCGTCAGCCGCTTGGGGTGAACTTGGGACAACAAATGGGGCAGGTTATGGTCGCGTCCCATCGCAAATGAGACCCTGGAGGATGAATATGTAGTGGCGTTCAAAGCTGACATGGTTGAGACTAATCCGCTGATCAACAACACCATCGCCCCTATTCCAAGAGGAAATGTTTGTCTAGCAGTTTCCACCACGGCAACTTCTTTCTGCAAACCGAGATATTCGTATACTTTCAAACCTTCCGGCGGCATAGTCGCGCCTAACGCAACGATCGAGACTAATAAGTAAATTGTCACCGCCACCCCGATCGCCAGGAAGATTGCGCGAGGTATATTACGTTTTGGGTTAATCACCTCTTCGCCGGATTGGACGATGATCTCATACCCTTCAAAAGCAACAAAGGTCACCCCCATGGCCGCGAACACTGCCACCACTCCGTTTGGTAAAAAATCCCCTGTGATTTGCTGCCAACCATCCGTCTGCAGCATGACAATCACGCCAAATAAAACGAATAAACCCAGGATCACGATCTTAGCTAACGTGACCACGTTACCGATGGCGCCAGTCTCTGAGGCGCCCAAATAATTTATGAATGTAAAGGTAATGATGATCAGGGTCATGAAGACCAACGTCATTTGTTCAACAGATAACCCAAAGGTTGGCAGACCCGTGATCAGCCAAATCTCGCTAGAAAATCTACCAAAACCGAGTGCGTACAGGGCACCAGCTGAGGCAGCTGCTGACCAGCTCATCCAGCCAGCTAAGAAACCCTGTGCCCCACCTAAACCTTCCTTAACCCACAAATAACTTCCGCCAGCTTCTGGGTATGCTGAACCCAATTCAGCATAAGACATCGCGGTGAATGAGGTGGTGATTCCATTTAAGGCGAAAGCAAGGATTAACGCAGGTCCAGCCACCCCAGCTGCAATCCCAGTGAGGACAAATATTCCAGCCCCAATCATCCCCCCAATTCCGATCATCGTGATGGTGAATAAATTTAAATTTCGGCTGAGGGTAACACCAGTTGAGAAACTGGGCTCAGAACCGTTGCTTATT
>CALBUI010000103.1 GCA_937968125.1 uncultured Anaerolineales bacterium
TGCGCTCGATTCTCTTATATCGACCACGCGTAAATCGGGTGCGATGCCCTCGATTTTGAGGATCGGGCCACCCAGAAATGCAAATATTGCGCCCCCAACCAGCCCGCCCATATGACCCCAGTTATCGATCCCTGGTGAAAGCCCGATGATAAAGTTGACAACCGCGATCATAATGATATTGTTAAGCGCTCGCCGGGCGACACCCCCCAAGATTTTTTGATTCTGATATAGGAATACCCCTTCCGCGGCGAGCAATCCGAAAATGGCGGTCGATGAACCGAGTGAAGGAGAAGCGGAAAACATGAAGGATAGCACATTGCCTGCAAAGGCCCCCAGGAAATATAAGAGGATGTAGCGACCGTGACCGTAATAACGCTCCAAACCTGGGCCGAATATGTACAAGGCATACATATTGAAACCCAAATGGAGAATGGAGCCATGCAGGAATACGGGGGTGAACAAACGCCAGTATTCCCCTTCAATGATCAATTCGTTGATCTTCATGCCCATGGCGGCGACCAGATCGTATCCGAATAAGGCTTCGCCAGCAGATTGCAGAATGAAGACAACGATGGTGATGGCCAGCAACGTATAAGTAACATAGGGGCGGCTGGTGGGTGTGCTTATTGGCACCCGCTGGGTTTGTGGTGGCGGCGGAGGGGGCTGGCTGTCCGGGTATTCAGGATAAGAGGCTTCAGGGGGATAATCAGAGCTGGAGGGATCTTGAGTCACAAGGTTACCTTTTTGGGTGTAGTACGGTGGTGTTCGGCGCGAATAATGGCGAGGATGGTATCGACTGCCTCTTCAAGATGATCGTCCCGGTTGATAACCACATAATCAAACTCGTCCTTGCGTTTGAGCTCTTCTCGGGCGGTAGTGATGCGATTTTGTAAACCATCCGCAGTCTCAGTTTTGCGCAGCTTTAAGCGATTGATCATCTCAGCCTCGTTTTGCGTGGTTAGAAAGATGAGCAAAGCTTCTGGCGAGATACCCCGAATGGTCGCCGCCCCCTGGACATCGATGCGCATGACGACGTCTTTGCCGCTGGCCAATGCCTGGCTGACCTGTTTTTTCGAGATACCTTTGTTATCACCATAGACAATGGCGTGTTCCAAAAGTTCATCAGCCTCGATCATCTGGGCAAATTCTTCGGGAGAGATAAAAAAATAGTCCACCCCATGCTGCTCATAATCCCGCGGGGGGCGCGAGGTCGTAGTGACGACGAAATGGAAAGGCAGATTGCGCTCCTTCATCGCTTGTAGCACACTGTCTTTGCCTACGCCAGATGGTCCGGAGATGACGATCAAGAGGGGCACGGTTTGTGATGATGGATAAAGGTTGTTATTACTGGTCATGTAGTGTCGACCTCACAGGAGGGTATAATTGCTGGGTAAAAGTCCCTCAGGAGAATAGTTATGCCGAGCTATGAATACCGGTGTAAGGATTGCAAACAACGCTTTGAAGTATACCTGTCTTATGATGAATATGGCAAACAAGAAGTCCGCTGCGTTAATTGTAACAGCCTAGATGTGCAGCGGACAATAGGCCGCATCCGTGTCGCGCGTTCTGAAGAAAGCCGCTTGGAAAACCTGGCCGATCCTGCCAACCTGGCGGGGCTGGAGGATGATCCCAAAGCATTAGCCCGGATGATGCGCGAGATGGGATCAGAGATGGGGGAGGATATGGGACCTGAATACGATGAAGTTCTCGACCGGTTGGAGTCCGGCCAATCTCCTGAAGAGATTGAGTCCTCGATGCCTGATTTAGATGATGCGGGAGGCATGGGCGGGCCGGATCTACCAGATTTCTAATGATGGGGGAATTTGCTGGTTAGCTGTTATGAGCCGACCGGCGTGATCAACCGGTCTTTGACCACCCGACGTAAAGCAGCCTGGACGTCATCCTCAAAGCCCCCAGCTTCGATCATTACCCAGCGCCCGGGTTCCGATTCGGCCAGGCTGTGATAGCCCTGGCGCACACGCTGGTGAAATTCCAAGCTGTACGCGTCCAGACGATTCCATTCACTGCCGCCGGCTTTGCGCTTTAATCCCTCTTCAACATCCATATCCAGCAGTAAAGTTAAATCCGGTTTTAGGCCGCCTGTGGCAAAGTTGATCAGAATCTTGATCTCTTCGAGATCGTTCTGGTGACCGTATCCCTGGTAAGCCAAAGTTGAGTCGGCGTAGCGATCGCACAGGACAATGAAACCATCCTTCAGATGTGGTTTGATAACCTGGTGCACGAGCTGCGCCCGCGCGGCGAGAAATAGAAGGGTTTCGCTGTGGGAGTGCATGCCGGTATTTTTTAAATCGGAGAGGATGAGCCGAATCTGGTCGCCGATCTCCGTGCCGCCAGGTTCGCGAGTTATCAAAACAGAATATCCCTGACCTTTTAGATAATCAGCCAGGGGGTTGATATGGGTGGATTTTCCACTCCCATCCGGTCCTTCGAGGGTGATGAACATTATGGAAACGGCTTTCAGTCTCGGAAGATCCGCACCCGGCGGTAGGGTTCTTTACCGTACGAATGGGAGGTCAGGTTGGCCTGACGGGCCATTTCGTGCTGAAGACGGCGGATGTAGGCGAGGGCGGGGGGCAGCTCTATCCAGCGTTCTCCGTTCAAGACAGCATTAATGGCGCCTTCCGTATCCTGGATGACGCGCTCAACGGTTTTTTCTTCACCAGAATCGCGAGAGATGTTGAATAAATCGCTGAGGAACTTCTGCATCTGGTTTACGGTGTTCGATCGCAAGACATAAATTGGCATACCGCGGTTTTCGGCATCAACGATCGGGCGTTGTCGTTTGCGGTAGTAGGTACGCAATGTCACCAAGACATCCGCCTCGCCAAATTCCTTGACAACCATTACCGGAACGCCCAAGCGTTTGGCAGCCTGGATCAACCGGTTGCGTGCGACCCCGTAAGGGTAAATACGCATTGTTTGCAAGGGGGAATCGGCAGCTCCCGGTTCGGGCTGGCCATCCCCTGATTCAGCGGGCTGTTGCTGACGCCTTGGACCTCCGTTTGCCATGCGCCGGAAACCTCCCTGGGATTTACCAGGTTGTGAAGTAGTCGACACCGGGCTGCCTTTCTCGACTTGAATCTCACCATCCGTTCCGCGAGTACGGATTTCTGTTGGCAGTGGGTAGCCGCGTAAGAGGGCATCAACAGCTTCCGAGACATCGTGGTTGACTGCCAGGCGATCCCGGGTCTGGATCTCGATCAATACATCAAAAGTAGGTGGGGAGCGCCGTTCGAGGACAGTTTTTTGGGTGCCGCGGCGACGAGCCTCCTCATCGGATAGGGTGACGGATTCGATCCCGCCAACCAGGTCGGAGAGAGTCGGATTGAGCAGTAAATTCTCGAGGGTATTGCCATGGGCTGTGCCAATCAGCTGGACTCCCCGCTCGGCAATCGTGCGCGCAGCGGCAGCTTCTAATTCTCGCCCAATCTCGTCGATCACGATCACCTCAGGGTTGTGGTTTTCCACGGCTTCGATCATGACTTCGTGCTGCAGTGAGGGAGTCAAGACCTGCATGCGCCGCGCCCTACCGACTGCTGGGTGGGGGACATCCCCATCACCACCGATCTCATTGGAGGTGTCCACAATGACCACGCGCTTGGTTTCGGCCAGAATGCGGGCCGCTTCCCGCAGCTGGGTGGTTTTTCCAACACCAGGTCGACCGAGCAGCAGCAGCCCTTTTCCGCTCTCAATCAGGTCTTTGATCAGGTCCGTTGTGCCGTAAACAGCCCGGCCAACCCGGCAGGTCAGCCCAACGATATGGTTGCGGCGGTTGCGGATAGCTGAAATGCGGTGTAAGGTACGTTCGAGTCCGGCACGATTATCACTGTCGAATTCTCCGATGCGGCCGGTGACATATTCGATATCTTCACGGGTTACTTCGGCCTGGCTAAGGACAACCTCTCGGTCGATGAAGCGCGCAGTGGGGACCCTCCCAAGGTCCATAATTACTTCTAATAAGTTGTCGCTGTCATCTTCTTCGAGGACTGCGTTGCGAATGTGCTCTGGCAGCACTTCCATTAAAGCTTGTAAATCGTCAGTAATGCGACGTTGGGTCATATACTGTTTTGTCTCTCCGAATTAACAAAAGGAGTAGTAATTTCCTGGGTCCCACTTTCCAGGTTTGGGATGGCAAAGGAGTTGCGCACTTTTTTGGCAACCGCAAGGTGCTTCACCATCACAACCTGCATCGGCCCAGGATCTGCCTGCAGGTCTTCCAGGGCATTCTCCAGCCAGGACTGGTACGAGCGAATGCAGAAATAAACCGGTCGTGAATGACGGTTGGGCAAATTAATAAGAAGATCCCTGACCAGTTCGGTTATATCCCGAATATCGGGATGGATGAACGGTTTCACCCAAATTCCCTGCTGCCCGTATCTGATCTCAGCATAAGCCATCAATTCGTCATCCACGTAATAAACGAGCCCTTTCATGCGCTTATTTAGGAGTGATTCAACTTGTTGAACCAATGCAGGAACCAGCATGTCGTATAAAGAGCGCACTGCAATGGCATCTTGGCTGGTAATATCTCGCCATTGGGATTGGCTTTCCGTTTGCTGAATATCCGTGGGACTTTGCCAGATGCGCTGGTGGACATACTGCGCAAATCCAGCCTGGCGCAAGTTTTCAAAGGTGGGAGAGCGCTCTTCGACTTCTGCCAACAAATGGAAGGCACCGCGCTTACCGATCTGCTGCACGATATGATCCAGCAGGGCGAATAAATTGTCATCATCAAGAGCGGTCACCGGCGCCAGGAAAGAAAGGTGGGCCAGCTGTTTGCCCTGCCCATGGGTAACCTGCCCAAGCAAAGTTTCACCCTGCTTATCCTCAGGTGTGCAAAGGTAGGTATAGACACCAATCGTGGAGGCGAAATAGGAGAGCATTGCCCTGGAAGGCACTAGAATTTCCCCTCGCGTGAGCACTGAGGCGTAATCGAAGAATATGCCCCGATGCCGATATCTCAGCAATAATGGGAGATCGCGCCAATCGAACTGTCTAAGGTTCATAAACAATGGTTGCTCTTAGCTGAGGTTGGTCCTTCATTTGTCAGGGCTTTGAATTAATTACTCACAAGGGAGAGGAAATACCGATGGAAGCGATCATCAGGAGTGAGTTCAGGATGGAAGGAAGTAGCCAATAGATTACCTTGCTGGGCAGCAACGATGCGACCATCCGGGAGGGAAGCCAATGAGCGGGCTGTCCCGTCAACGGATTCGATCAATGGAGCCCGGATAAAGACTGCATGGAAAGGCTGCTCATTTTGTGGGTCAAATTCATGAAGGACTGATACCTCGATCTCGATTTCGAAGCTTTCTACCTGCCGGCCAAAAGCGTTTCGCTCAACAGTTATATCCATTAACCCCAACAATGGCTGCTTGCGGCGGACGTCCTTGGAGAGAAAAATCGCGCCTGCACAAGTGCCCCAAATGGCGTGCGTTTTGCTAAATTCCTGGATCGGTTCGATGAGATGGAAATCTTCAGCCAGTTTACCGATGGTAGTTGATTCACCACCGGGGATAATCAGCCCATCCAGGGATTCAAGCTGTGCAGGTAGACGGACCTGGCGTGTTTCAATACCCAATTTTTCAAGGGTTGCACTGTGTTCGGCAAAATCACCTTGAAGCGCGAGAATGCCTATTTTCATGCTGTTAATTCTGAGGCTGGGGTCAATTATTGGCGACCATCTACCAACCCCGGTCGGCAATCAACTCGGCATCCGGAATAGCGGAGACCTGTCGTCCCACCATTGGGTCTCCCAGGTTGCGGCTGACCTCTGCCAGGATGTAAGGATCATCATAGTGGGTGGTGGCTTTGACGATCGCCTCAGCACGCTTGGCTGGATCACCTGACTTGAAGATGCCGGAGCCGACAAAAACACCATCCACACCGAGCTGCATCATCATGGCAGCATCTGAGGGGGTGGCGAGGCCACCAGCGGCGAAATTAACGACTGGGAGACGCCCCAACGCACGGGTTTCCAATACCAGCTCGTATGGTGCACCAATATCCTTGGAATAACCCATCAATTCTTCCTCAGGCATGTTTTGCAGGCGGCGGATCTCGCCTAAAACGGAGCGCGCGTGACGCACGGCTTCAACCACATCCCCGGTTCCAGCTTCGCCTTTGGTGCGGATCATAGCTGCACCTTCGCCAATGCGACGCAAAGCTTCGCCAAGATTTCGACAACCACATACGAAGGGAACTTTGAAGTCGTGCTTGTTAATGTGATACGCCTCATCGGCTGGCGTCAGAACTTCTGATTCATCGATGTAATCAACGCCAATCGCTTCAAGTACCTGAGCTTCCACGAAATGCCCAATGCGGGCTTTGGCCATGACCGGGATCGTAACGGCATCCATTATTTGCAGGATCAGTTCGGGATCACTCATCCGGGCTACCCCACCATGCTCGCGGATATCGGCAGGGACACGTTCAAGGGCCATAACGGCTACTGCGCCGGCGTCTTCCGCGATGCGGGCGTGTTCATGGGTAACTACATCCATAATTACGCCGCCCTTTAGCATTTGAGCCAAGCCTTTTTTGACAGCAAAAGTGGCAACTTGCTTTTCCATAACTTTCTCAACCTCCAGGATAAATGCGAACAAATTTCGCTAGCTGCATTCTACCACGCGGCGAAAAGGCTGACAAATGGTGTCAAATTTCTGAATTCTCTTCTAATAGGAATTTAACAATCCCCTTCATTTTCTCGAAGAAACCAGGTTTCCAGTATTAGAGGGAGTCCGTTCCAACACAGAGCCCCGCATCAAGAAAGCGGGATCAAGACATTGGAACAAAGTACGTGTTTCAATACAGGCATTGAAACAAAATGCGTATTTCAATACAGGCATTGGAACGAGAAAATGGGAGAGGGGTGTTCCATAGCTCAAAGGGGATTTGCTAACCCCTTGATGGCCTTATCGCAGGATTACAAATCCTGCCAGAGCGGGAAGCATAAACTCCACCATAGCAGATGGTGGAGTTCGGAATGGTTTAGAGTCTCAAAAATAGATTGCTGTCACTTCTCTTCAGAGTCTTCCTCTTGATCATCACCGCTGCCGATGCCCAAGGGCACCCATTTACTGGCATCTTTGAGACGGTGCTGGGCGCCGCCGCGATCATGCACCTGGTCGAAGTTCTCTGGTTTGATGAACAGTTCGTCGCCATCCAATAAACCGCTGATCCCGGATTGGCCGGGCTCTGAACGCTTCAAGGTGGATTTGGCGGCGTCCTCCGGCTTGTAGTCGGTGGGTTCTTCATAAGTGGTGATAAAACCCTCGAAATTTCGCAGGATGATCTTGTGATCCGACATGCTGATCTGATAGTTAGGTCCGACCGGAATCTTGCCTCCACCACCCGGTGCATCAACGATGAAGACCGGCACGGCGTAGCCCGAGGTATGACCGCGCAAACCTTCGATAATTTCAATACCTTTAGCAACCGGAGTACGAAAATGCCCTGCTCCTTCAACCAGGTCGCACTGGTAAAGGTAATAGGGGCGAACCCGCATGCGAACCAAATCATGCACCAGCTGTCGCTGAATGTGAACATTATCGTTCACGCCTGCCAGCAGCACGGATTGGTTGCCGAGAGGTATTCCCGCCCTGGTCATCCGGTCGCAGGCATCCGCAAGTTCGGCGGTAATCTCGTTGGAATGGTTGACGTGGATGTTGAGCCACATGGGGTGAAATTTCTGGAGGATGTCGGTCAGCTCTTCCGTAATTCGCATGGGTAAGAAGACCGGTACGCGTGAACCGATGCGAAGGATCTCCAGGTGAGGGATCTCCCTCAGGCGGGTGAGGATCTCTTCCAAAATCTTGGGCGCCAGCACCAATGGATCGCCCCCCGAGAGGAGCACGTCCCGGATTTGTGGGGTGCGCTGGAGATACTCAATCTGCATTTCGAATTCGGAACGCGAGAAAGTTGCTGAAGGATCGCCAACGATGCGAGAACGAGTGCAGTAGCGGCAATAGGAAGCGCATTGGGTTGTGACCAGCATCAACGCCCGGTCCGGATAACGATGCACCAAGCCAGGGACGGGTGAATGACGGTCTTCGGCAAGCGAATCTTCCATCATCGCTGTAAAAGGCGTCATTTCGACTTCGGTGGGGACGACTTGCTTGCGAATTGGATCGTTGGGATCATCGGGATCGATCAGCGAGATGAAATATGGGGTGATATCGACCCGGAATAGATGGGCCGCGGATAATGCCTTGTGTTCGCTATCCGTCAAGGGAATCACCTCTTCAAATTCTTCTGGCGTGTTGATGCGATTACTCAATTGCCAACGCCAGTTATTCCACTTATCATCGGGCACATCAGCGTAAATCGGAGCTCTTTTTGAAGGAAAGGTATGCTTCACCATAAGGCAACTTTCTCCTAGGGGATTCCAATAAGATTCATTGATCTTTTTCAATCAAAATCCAACCTGAAAAAGACGGGTGTATTTCTTCTTCGCCAGTAATCTCAGCCACGGTTTCCCCAAGACGTATGCGCCAGATCCGCAGGAACTGATCCTGCTCATAAAGCAGGAACTCACCATCTGGGGAGATGCTCAATGGTTGAATTCCAGCGCCTGGCAAGAGAAGAACATGGGTGTTGTCTTCAGGGAGATACTGATAAAGACCATTCTGATCGGCTGCCGCGCCGCTCAAACCATAATATAGTGAGCCATCCTGCGCCCAAACAGGATAGGCTGCAGAACCTTGTGAATTGTTCGTCAGCGGCGTCAGGTTGCTGCCATCCGGATGGGCACGGTAAAGCCTGGTTGGGAAATTGTCGGCTTCCGTGGCGTTCTGATCGAGACCAAACGCTATCCAAGTTCCATCTGGGGACCAGGCGGGCGTATGCGCGCCTGCGATCAAGGTCTCACCTTCGGTCTCGCTGGTGTTAATCGTCGACGCGATAACAACCTGGGCAGTATTGGAGAATAGATCGACGATGGTTAACCCTGGGCTGGTGTTGCACGAATCACCGTAATCCAGGCCTGTAAGAGCTAATTTATCCCCATCTGGAGACCAGGCTGCTCCAGTATCGCAACCGAATCCGCGAACACCCTCGGGAGTGGGTAGATCGTGCCAGGTAGGATCTTCAATAGATATCCACCCATGACGGGTTGGTTCATTCTCATCTTCTGGATGAAGAGCTACGTGCAACCGTCCTGTGTTCGACCACGAGCGCGGCAGGTAGTAGCCACCATCAGGCGGAAGCAGCAGATTGGTTGTTGATTGGGTTTTTAGTTCAAAGACGTTCAATCCGTCATCTTCGCTAAAGGCCAGGAGATCGCCATCAGGAGTCAACACTGCCCCGCGGAGATCGCCACGCTTGGTGAATTGAGAGGGCAGGGTGAGCATATTGAATAAATCAAAGCCGAAGAAATTTCCGTCATAGGTATAGGACATTACCATCCCTAACCCAGTGGGTACAGAAAGGATTTCATGCAATTCGGCCGCCAGCTGCCAGGCTTGATCTACCGTGTCTTGATCCGGATTTCCAACACCCGTACCTGAAATCATCAAGTGCTGGATTTGGTCGTCCTCCGTGCGCTGGTCGTCCAAACTGGCAAATTTTGAGCGAAGCTCATCCAAGCCAGCCATGCGGCTTTCCGGCGTCGGTATTTGCCAGAAATCATTCCGGCAATCATCAACGAAAATAGACGAACTGTCTTGGTAAATTCTCAAGTTTTCACACAGGGCCTCAGCACCATCATTGCGGATAAATGTAAAGACTGGCTCTTGATCCGCGCCAAAGGTGTCCTCCAGCAGCTGCTTAACGCCCACAGCCAGATCATAGCTGTGCTGCCGGTTTAACTCCAGGGTATCTTCTGCGGTATAAGAAGGCAGGGCTTCGGCATGGGTATACAGGGGGTGTCCCAGCTCGTTGTCAAAGGCCGTTATCATGTTGAACTGGGAAGGTCCGTTACCAGTGGCGTCCTCCCTGATCCTTTCAAACAGTGATTCAACTCTATAGGCTTCAGCTTCTTGTTTGGAAATGCTGTAAGGTTCTCCCCAATTACCTTCAGCGTCTAAATCCAGTCGCTGAGCGACGCGAATCATATCATCTGCAATTACCAAACGGATCATCCACTGTTCATCCTGGTTCCTCTCGTCCGCTTCGATGTAATAATCGGTGGTGCTGCTGTTCTCCCACTTCTCGATGGCAGCATCGATTTCGGATATGGGGGGCACCTCTGGCGTTGGGAGAGATGGTAGTTCGACTTCTTCCGTAGGTGTTGGCGTGCTGCAGGCAACAGCAAAGAAAGCCAGGCACAATAAAGTTACTGATAATAATTCAAATTTCACGGAGCGAGTAGGACCTCCACACTGGAGAGATTTACGATACCGGGAATTCGATCGCCGGTCTCCCAGACTTGAACACGTGCACTCTGTGTATTGCTTACGGTATAAGGTACATCAATGGCGAACGTACCATAAGAATTTTCCTCGGAATAGGTCACAGAAACCTGTCTGGTGCCAACGATTTTACCATCGCTGGAAACAATTTCTATCCTCAATGGTTGGTCAGATCGGGTTCGCGCCAGACCTGAGACGCGCATTTTACCATCCTGGATCAAGCGGTTGGCGAGCGGGGATTCTAAGACGATGTCCTCGAGTAAATCTGAGGGGAGGTTGAGGTCCTGGTCTCCAACAGAGTGCAGAATTAATTCAACAGAGGATACTGATTCAAAGCGACCATGCTCATCTTCGACGCTGATCTGCAAGCGCCCTGGTTCTTCAGCCCCATTAACGCCGTAGGAAACTTCACTCCCCAAACTGATCCAATCAGTTTGAGGGGATTCATAGCTGCGGATCTCCCGCATGAGTAAGCGACCATCCTCGCCCAGCAGCTCGATGTGGACGACCGAGTCTTGACTGGGTTTGATAGCTGCTCTGAGAATAAAGGGTGAGATCACTTTTGATCCAGATCCGGGGCTGATGATCTGGTTGGGAGATTGAGGGATGCCATCCGGCGAAGGCAGATCCTCAAGGGATCGATTTGGATCTGAGGTCGGGGTGGGAGTTTCGGAAGGTGAAACTTTGGAAGGCGTTGGGGAGGGTGGCAGCGTGGGGGAGGCAGTTGCGGTTGAAAATTCTCCAGGATTATTTGGAGGAGACTCGATATCCTGTGCGGCGACTGTCATGGCTATCACAGTTGGAACATACTGTGTTGGAAAAAGGGTTGGCACTGGTGTGGTAGCTGTGCTGCTGCAGCCGGACAGGATGATGAAAACGGAGATCAGAAAGAGAAGCGATGATACCTTTAATAAAGACATGCTCGGAGTGATCCTGGGCTGTGATCTGGAGATCATCCGCCAGTATATCGCTCAATCACATCCTGTAAGGTTTGCAAGCGAATTGGCTTAGCCAGGAACTCTTCTGCGCCGGCCTCCATTGCCACCTGGCTGGCATCAATCTCTGGACTGGCAGAGAGCATGACCACTGGGATATCAGCTGCCGCGGGATTGCGCTTAAAGTCTTTTACCAAAGTTAAACCATCAATATCGGGCAGCATCATGTCAGTCAGTATCAAATCCGGAGGCTGGTCACCGAGTAAAGTCTGCGCCTGTTCACCGGAGCTGGCAAGGACCGCCTCATGCCCGAATATTTCGGCAGATCTTTTCAAAGTCTCCAGGGTTAAAGGATCATCATCGATAAATAAAATGCGGGCCATTGTTCTCCTCCTCCCAAATTTCCCCTTATAGCTGGTATATCTCAGAGTATTTCCCGGTCAGGTAGCGCATGTAAGGTCCCTGATCAATTTTGCTGCCAGTGATACGCTGGACCAATTCCTGTGGTTCGTACTTGGCGCCATGTCGATGAACCTTGTCCACCATCCAACCGGTCAGCTGCCCAAATTCTCCCCTCTGGATTTGTGAATCAATATCGGGAATATCTCCTAGCATGCACTCCCAAAGCTGAGCTGAGATCAAGTTGCCCAAAGCGTAGGTTGAGAAATAACCAAAATATCCCTGGGACCAATGCACATCTTGCAAAACACCCAGGGCATCGTCTGGGGGAGTGAGCCCGAGGAAATCTTGCATACCCTCATTCCAGGCTTCTGGGAGGTCTTTCACCGCGAGCGATCCTTCGATGAGTGCGATCTCCAATTCGAGCCGCAGCATGATATGCAAGTTGTAAGTGGCTTCATCTGATTCAACGCGGATCAGAGATGGCTCAACTTTGTTGATGGCTTTGTAAAAATCTTCTAGAGCGATCTCACCCAATTGGGCGGGGAAGTAATCCTGAAGCCGGGGATAATAATGTGACCAAAAGTTCTTCGAGCGTCCGATCAGGTTTTCATACATACGGGATTGTGATTCATGAATCGCCAGGGAAGCGCCATTTGCCAGCGGGGTGCGTGCCAGGCTGGGAGCCACTCCCTGGGCGTATAGTCCATGTCCACTTTCATGGGTTGTGCTGAAAAATGCTGAAGGGAAATAATCCTCTAGTACACGGGTAGTAATGCGGACATCGCCTGCACCAACATCCTGTGTGAAAGGATGAGCTGCTTTATCCTGCCGACCGCGCTGCCAATCATAGCCGTAATCGGTGATCACTTCAACCCCAAAGTCCCATTGAGCCTGCTCGTCGAAGTGCAGGTGTAAAAACGAGTCGTCCACCTGGGGGTGAGCCTTGATTGCCTGCACTAATTCAACCTGCTGAGGCCTTAAGGACGAAAAAATTCCCTGCACATCGGCTGTCTTCAGGCCGGGTTCGTAATCATCAAGGAGAGGATCATAGATATGGTCGAAAGGGCGAAAGTGATCAGCGTACTGCCGTTTTAAGGAGATAATTTTTTCAAGGGAAGGACTGAAGCCTTCAAAATTGGCTGTTTCTCTCGCTCTAACCCATACACCGTGCGCGATGGCGGTTTCCTTGGCGATCTCAGCCATCAGGTTGGCTGGAATCAGGGAACGCTTATTGTATAAGCGCTTGGTAACCAAGATCAAGCGAGCATCATCCGAATCCCGATCGAGCTCATTTGCGTACGGAGTAAGATCTTCGAGCAGCTGGCCCACCTCATCCGAGGTGAATTTCTTGTGGGCAATCCTGGTGAGAGTCGCGAGCTGGTGACCACGTGCCTGTGAGCCCCCAGGAGGCATATAGGTCTCAAGATCCCAGTGGAGCAAGCCCAGCGTGGCTACCAAATCGGTGTATTCGTTGATGATTGTTTTCAACTCGACTAATTGGGTTTCGGGGTTCATTAACTCTCCTTAGGTTTGAGGCGAGGTTAGACGATCTTCCACCTCAGCGGATCACCTTGTAAAGCCGCTAATACTTCGGTGGCGATATCGACCGCCGCGCGGGACTGCGCTTCGATGGTTTGGGCGCCAATGTGGGGGGTGGCGATCACATGCGGGTGTGAAACGAGCGCTGACATACCGGGTGGTTCCGTCTCAAACACATCCAGCGCAGCTCCAACCACCTGCCCTGATTCCAGGGCACTCAGCAGGGCAGTTTCATCGATTATCCCTCCCCGGGCAGTGCACACCAGACGAATACCGCGTTTCATCGAACCAAATGCAGCTCCATCAATCATCCCCCTGGTTTCGGGGTTGAGGGGGACATGGATTGATAGGAAGTCAGATTGAGTGTAAATTTCCTGTAAAGACGTTGGCTGTGCCCCCCGGCGCTCAATTTCAGCCTCTGAGATCAAAGGATCATATCCGAGACTCTCCATCCCCAGGGATTTCGCCTTTTGGGCAACCGAGCTGCCAATATTTCCCATACCGATGATGCCCAATATCTTGTCTTGGAGCTCGATCCCCTTGAGTTGGTTTTTATTCCATAAGCCCGATTTCATCGAGCTATCTGCGGTGGGGATCAAACGGGCCAGGGAGAATAACAGTGCCAGGACATGCTCAGCGACAGCCTGGATCGTGGCAGAGGGGGAATTGACCACGGTGACGTTGTGCAGGTTGGCGGCAGCCAGATCGATATTGTCTACCCCAACCCCAGCCCGACCGACGACCTTTAGATTAGTCGCAGCTGAGAAGACCTCCGCATTCACTTGTGTGCGTCCGCGAACAACCAAAGCATCGTATGCAGAGACTCGTTCAAGCAATTCATCGGGGGAAATATCCACGTGCTCGTCGACCTGGGCAGAATCCATCAAGATCTTGACTCCGCTGTCATCGAGGCGGTCCGTGATGATTATTTTCCAGTCTCCCATGAAATGCTCCCGATGGCGCTTGAGGTTCCACCCTGGATGGATGTGCAACCAGCCCCGATTGTACCTCAGATCACATAAGTAAGAATATCGGGCTCATTTCCATCTTAATTATTAGATATATGTCAAAATGGCATGCAAACCCTTGACTTTTGTCATTAGTCTGGGTAACATCGGCGAGTTATAATATCGCTGAGAATTAGTTTCGAATTATGAGGTGGAGGTTTAAATGGCAAATATACCAGAGATCGATGAGAGCACATTTGAGAGCGAGGTACTGACAGGTCCCGATCCGGTGCTGGTCTATTTTTCTGCTGTCTGGTGCGGTCCATGCAAGATGCTGGACCCAATCGTTGAGGAGCTGGCCTCTGAATGGACTGGAAAGGTTAAAGTCGTCAAGCTAGATGTTGATCATTCTCCTGGCGTAGCCATGCAGTACCAGGTGATGGGTGTCCCAACCCTGATGCTTTTTGTGGATGGGGAGTCGCGAGAAAGGATCACCGGTTTCCAACCGAAGGATCGCATCCTTTCGAAGTTGAACCCGCATATTAACGGTAATTAGAGATTTACCGCAACGAAAGTTGTGTCCCAGTCGTGATAAGCGGCTGGGACTTTTTCTTGCATTAACACCAAGACTAATTTATAATAATCGTTATTGCAACTAGTTGCAATAACGATTATTATTATGGCGAAGAGATATTCTGACTTAGATTGGCTGAGAGAACAGGGGTATCGCTTAACCCCACAAAGGTTAGCGATATTGGAAGTTCTAAAACAGGCAGATGGTCATTTATCCCCAACTGAGATATTCAACCAGGTTGTGCAGGAAATCCCGGGATTGACTGAAGCGACTGTCTACAGAACCTTAAATTTTTTGGCAGAACAGGGTTTGGTTCTGGTTGCACATCTTGGTCGAGGGCAGCTGGTTTATGAATTCGCAGAGCATGATCACCACCATCTAGTATGCAGGAATTGCGGTGAAATGCAAGAGATAGATCATCGCCAGCTAAAACAGCTCTACGATAATTTTCTCGACGACACTGGTTACCAGATCAATACCATCCACGCCACATTTTTCGGTTTCTGCCCCGAGTGTATTGCTAACAACAGGTCTGGATCTAAATAATTTGGTGGGATCGTAAAGGAGGTCGGATTGCTTTTATCGGTTGAAGCGCTGCATATACCTGATGGGTTTTTATCAGTTTTGATCTCTGCGATCTTGTGGATCGTTTCAATCATTGTTGTGGTGTATTCGCTTCGACGGGTGGGGCAAAACTTAGATGAACGCCAACTGCCTTTGTTAGGGGTGTTAGCGGCCGGGATATTTGCAGGACAAATGTTAAATTTTGCGGTGGTTGGCGGGACGTCTGGGCACTTAATGGGGGCAGCATTAGCAACAATTCTGGCAGGTCCATGGGCAGCAATTCTGATTATGACCAGCGTCGTCAGCATCCAGGCTTTGATATTTCAGGATGGGGGTCTGCTGGTACTGGGGGCAAATATTTTCAACATGGGGATCATCGGGGTGACGGTGTCTTATATGGCATACCGCACAGGGATCAGTTTAACAGGTAATTCAAAACGCGGAATCCTGGCTGCCGGTTTCAGCGCAGCGTGGTTGTCGGTTTTCATTGTTTCCCTATCTGTAGGTATTCAATTAGCCCTTTCAGGAACTTCGCCTGCATACCTGGCGATTCCTGCTATGGCAGGAGTCCATGCGTTAATCGGGGTGGGTGAAGGTTTGATCACAATAGGGGCTTTATCATTCCTGCTCTCGACTCGCCCGGGGCTGGTTCAGCCAGAGGAGGGGCAATCGGTAAGCGGTATGGTGGTATGGTTGGCCGGTTTATTAATCGCACTTGTTTTGGTAATCCTCTCCCCTTTAGCGTCCACCCGGCCAGATGGCCTTGAATGGGTGGCTATTGAATTTGGGTTTATGGATAAAGCGCGAGATTCATTGTTTCAAATAATTCCTGGTTATGAATTATCAGGTATCAGTGCTGGACCTGCGGCCACGATAGCAGCGGGTATTTTGGGAGTAGTCCTGATCCTGTTAGCTTCCGCTGTCGTGATGTATTCCCGACGTCAACGCCAAATTTCCGGTAAATAATTTTGCATATTCATTATTTGGATCCATATCAGGCAGGTTACAGCCCGGTCCATCACACGGATGCTCGCGTTAAAGTGGTCTTCAGCGTGGCATTCATCTTAACCACTGCTCTTATCCCCATCGGATCGTGGCCCATGTTTGTTCTGCTGTATGCAATCCTATTCTCGCTTATCATCCTGGCTGATGTCGGGGTAGGCAGGGTATTGCAACGCTCCATTCTAGCTGTGCCATTTGTCCTGGCAGCCTTGCCGTTAGTTTTCACTACCTCAGGGGAGCAGATTTTGATCCTAGATTTGGGATTATGGAGAGTCACTGCTACATCGGAAGGGGTGGAGAAATTCTTGAGTATTGGCTTGAAATCGTGGATCTCCATCCAGGCTGCCACCTTGCTGATATTTACCACTCAATTTCCAGACATTCTCGCAGCGCTGCGTGCACTGCGTGTCCCGCGCTTATTGGTGGCCATATTTGGATTGATGTGGCGTTATTTATTTGTATTGGCGGATGAAGCAATTAAGCTGCGGCGAGCCAGGGCGGCACGCAGCGGCGACTCGGGGATTCGTGGGATGAACAAAGGGGGGAGTGTCTCCTGGCGGGCAAAAATTGCAGGAGGTATGGCGGGCAGCCTGTTTATACGTTCCCTTGACCGCAGCGAACGGATATATGTGGCCATGCTCTCACGGGGCTATGATGGCGAGGTGCGTTCAATACCACTTTCCAGGCTAAAACCATCCCAATGGACGATTCTGATCTTTGGTTTGGGTATCTTAGGAATCATTATGCTTATCTCGGCATTGTTCTGGGGATAAGACGATGCACCATTCTATTGAAATTGAAGGTTTATCATTTTCATACCCTGACGGGCAGGAAGCATTAAGAGATGTGTCCCTGGCAATCCAACCGGGTGAGAAAGTTGCATTGGTGGGACCTAATGGGGCAGGAAAATCCACCTTGCTCCTGAATTTAAACGGAATTCTTGCTGGTAATGGTTCAATTACGGTTTGCGGGTTGAGAGTTGAAAAAGAAACTCTGGGACGTGTGCGGGCGATGGTAGGCATGGTCTTTCAATCTCCAGATGATCAATTATTTTCTCCAAGAGTTTTCGATGATGTGGCTTATGGCCCTCTATACCAGGGTTTGCCCCTGGAGACTGTCCACGAGCGGGTCAGTGAGTCGTTGGCTGCGGTCTCCATGAGTGATTATGCACAACGCGTGTCTCATCACTTAAGCATGGGTGAGAAGAAACGAATCGCTATCGCAACCGTGCTCTCAATGAATCCAGAGGTGCTGGTTTTGGATGAACCGACGGCAGGTCTTGATCCACGTGCCCGGAGGTCTTTGATTAATTTGCTGGACGAGCTACCACTGACTATGATCGTTTCGACACATGATATGCCCTTGGTCAAGGACCTTTTCGCAAGAATGGTTATCCTGGACAGGGGAAGTGTCGTTGCTGATGGTGCAACCAATGAGCTGATGGACGATATCCATCTTCTGGAAGCACATGGTCTTGAACGTCCGTATTAACCCCCCATTCTCAAATAAAAATGACTGGGTGCCAGTACTTTATGGAAATCAGGCATCCCGGTCAAACTATTTTAACAGCTTGGAATCAATCAGCTGCTAAGGCGGTTTTTTCACCTAAGCCTGCGGCGATGCGCAGCTGTTCAGCCTTGTCTGTCTGCTCCCAGGTCAAATCCAGGTCATCGCGACCAAAATGGCCATAGGCTGCGATCTGGCGATAAATTGGGCGGCGCAGCTGTAAATCACGAATGATCGCCCCTGGGCGCAGGTCGAAATGCTCATCGATTAAATCTGCGATCTGATCGGGAGGGATGCGGTCCGTACCGAAGGTCTCGACGTTGACGCTTAACGGCTGGGAAACACCGATAGCGTAGGCGACTTGAATCTCGCAGCGATCGGCCAAGCCAGCCGCGACGACGTTTTTTGCCACCCAGCGAGCAGCATAAGCTGCGGAGCGATCGACTTTTGTGGGGTCTTTGCCGCTGAAGCAGCCGCCGCCATGACGACCCATGCCTCCGTAGGTATCAACAATGATCTTGCGTCCGGTCAGCCCCGAATCTCCCATCGGGCCACCGATCGCGAATCTACCTGTTGGGTTGACATAAATCTTCATCTGGTCATCGACCATCTCAATGGGAATTACAGGTTGGATAACATGCTCGATGATCGCAGCCCGGATTACTTCCTGTGATATGTCGGGAGCGTGCTGCGTGCTCACCAGGACAGTGTCGACTCTTTTTGGAACACCGTAACTGTACTCAACTGTCACCTGGCTCTTGCCATCCGGACGCAGCCAGGGCAAGGTGCCATCTTTGCGGATTTCCGTCAGGCGGCGAGCGAGATTGTGCGCCAGGTAAATTGGCAGGGGCATCAGCACAGGTGTTTCGTTGCAGGCATAACCAAACATCATCCCCTGGTCGCCTGCACCAACCGCATCAATCTCTTCTTCGCTGACTTCACCAGACCGGGTTTCCAGGGAATGGTTGACGCCGATTGCGATATCGGCAGATTGCTTGGCGATGGCAACCTGGACCCCGCAGGTCGTACCATCAAAACCCTTTGCGCTGTCATCGTAACCAATTTCAGTGATGACTTTGCGGGCCAGCTCGTCGTAATTGAGATTCGCCTGGGTGGTGATCTCGCCCAAAAACATGACGAAGCCAGTCTTAGTGGCCACTTCGCAGGCCACGCGAGACATCGGATCAACCTCCAGGCAGGCATCCAGAACGGCATCGCTAAGCTGATCGCAAATCTTGTCTGGGTGTCCCTCGGTGACAGATTCCGAGGTGAACATCAAGCTCGGCGATTCCATGAAGGTAGTGCTCATTAGTATTGTCCTCCGAAAATAAAATTGCCCTTCGGGACATGAAAGGGCAATGACAGGATTGTACGGCTGCCCTCTCATCTTCCAGAACATCCGTCTGCCGGAGTTGGCACCGTTTCGGGGATTTGCGCCTGGTTGGTGATTTATTTTCTTCTAAAAGCCAACCGTTCTACTGCAAACTACCAAATGGTTGCCGAGGTTTCTCAGGGCCGGTCCCTCCACCTCTCTGGATAAGAGTGCCGAAAAAGGCTATTAGTTTGTTGGTGAGGATGATACCATGCCAGGATAGGGATGTCAAATTACGACCCAAATGATGAAATAGTAGCCAATCAGCGCGGCCCACAACCATGAATCGATGCGATCAAAGACGCCGCCATGACCGGGGATCAAATTGCTGGAGTCTTTGACACCGCTCTGGCGTTTAATCATGCTTTCGCCAAGGTCGCCCAGGGTAGTGATCGTGCTGAGCAGGAAGCCCAGCATTGCAGCCTGGAGAGGGGTGATTGAGAATTCTGGGCCAGCCCAGATCTGCCACAGATATGCCAACCCAACTGCGCCAAGAGTGCCAACTACGACCCCGCCCAAGTAACCTTCCCAGGTTTTCTTGGGGCTGAGGCGTGGGCTGAGTTTATGGCGGCCGAAACTACGTCCGATAAAGTAGGCGCCCGAATCCGCAAACCACACGGTTGGTAAGACCAATAATATCCACCAGAACCCTTCAGGCAGCTCGCGTATCGAGATCAAATAAGCCCCAAGCCAGCCGATATACATTGCGGCGGAAAAGGTCACCGCGAAATCAGTGCCAGCCTGGTCGCGGCCGCGTTCGTAGGCCACCATGTGGTAGATCATGCTGATAATTAAGATCAGGCTGATCAGCAGCGGCGCGCTATCGAAACCATTCCAGGCTCTACCTAAGGCAAGGGCTGCTGCTCCGGCAATGGCGACGACCATTACAGGTTGGTAACCGCTGCCCTTAAAAATCTGGCTGTATTCCCAGGCCGCCAGGCCGACGATCAAGGTGACAAAGGCGGTGAATGCCCAACCGCCAATATAAATGATGACCAACCCGATAGGTAACAGGATGGCCGCAACGATGACGCGTGTTCTGAGCATAATGGATTCTCTTAAACGGATTGGGGAATTTCGCCGAATCGTCTTTGGCGATGTTTGAATTCTTCCAAGGCGCGGGCCAGTTCTTCTTTGCCAAAGTCAGGCCAAAAGGTGGGGGTGAAGTACCATTCGGAGTAGGCACCCTGCCAGATCAGGAAATTGCTGCCGCGCAGTTCACCCGAGGTACGGATGATCAGATCGGGATCGGGAACTCCAGCGGTGAAGAGGTACTGGCTGACTAATTCATCGGAGACTTCATCTGGCTTGACGCCATTTTCAATCATGTGCTGGATGGCACATACTATCTCATCCCGGCCACCGTAATTAAATGCCACACACAATACCAGGCGGTCATTGTCCTTGGTGTATTCGATGGCCTCGAGTACTTTTTGGTGCAAGGATGGCTTGAGTCTGTCCAGGCGCCCGATGTGCCGGAGTTGAACCCCCTGCTTGTGCAGTTCCTTAAGCTCGCGATCGATGACATCTTCCAGGATGCGCATTAAACCACGCACCTCTTCTAATGGGCGGCCCCAGTTTTCGGTTGAAAAAGCGTACAGGGTGAGATATTTGACATCGAATTCTACGCAGGCTTCGATCACCCGGCGCAAATTTTCCGTTCCGGCACGATGACCAGCCAAGCGCGGCAGTCCCCTTGATAGCGCCCAGCGACCATTCCCATCCATGATGATAGCGATGTGGGTAAGGGTATGTTCAGGTGAATTTGAAGATTCTTTGCTCATCAAACTTCGAGGATTTCTTTCTCCTTGCGTTCGCCGATGGCGTTGATCTCTTCAATAAATCGATCGGTTATTTTTTGGATCTCTTCTTCACCACGTTTTCTCTCGTCTTCAGAGAGCATTTTTTCTTTTTCGAACTCCAGCAGGTCCTTTATCTCGTCACGGCGCACGTTGCGGACTGCAATACGGGCTTCTTCGACCCGGTTGTGGACGATTTTACTCAATTCTTGACGGCGTTCCTGGGTGAGGGGAGGCAGGTTCAGGCGAATTGTTTTACCATCATTGTTGGGGGTCAGACCCAGGTCAGAGGCCTGGATCGACCTTTCGATGGTTTTCAGGCTGCCGGGGTCGAAAGGTCGAATGAGCAGCGTACGCGGCTCGGGAACACCGATGCTGGCAAGCTGGATCAGCGGTGTCGGGGTACCGTAATAATCTATCATTAATCGTTCTACGAGCGCTGGGCTGGCACGCCCGGTGCGTATTCCGGCCAGGTCTTCTTCTAAAGCTTGAATGGCCCCCTTCATCCGGGCTTCGGCCTCGTTGTAAATGTCTTTGAGCATATCGGCCTCCACAGATACTGCCTTTTTTCAGCACGCAATCTATAGGATACCCGAAAACTCCACTTGAGAAAAGGGTGAATCAATCCATCGAGCCACTGTCAACCAGGGTACCGACTTCCTTCCCGCACAGCGCATCGTGTAGATCTTCACGGCTCCACAGGTTGAGCACCAGGATGGGCAGATCGTTATCCATGCAAAGCGAAATGGCAGTACTGTCCATTACTTCCAGCCGGCGGTTGATAGCATCCATATAGGTCAGATGGTCGAACAGTACTGCATCTGGGTTGATCTCCGGATCACTGTCGTAAACGCCATCCACCTTGGTAGCTTTGATCAGCACATCGGCGCTAATTTCCATCGCCCGCAGGGCGGCAGCGGTATCGGTGGAGAAATATGGGTTGCCAGTGCCCGCCCCAAGGATCACAACTCGGCCCTTTTCCAGATGGCGGATCGCCCGGCGGCGGATGTAGGGTTCTGCCACGGATGGCATTTCGATCGCCGATTGAACCCGGGTGACGATGTTGATCCTTTCCAAGGCATCCATCAAGGCTAGAGCGTTCATCACCGTTGCCAGCATACCCATGTAATCAGCTGTTGCCCGGTCCATGCCATGCTCAAGGCCGCGACGACCGCGCCACAGGTTGCCGGCACCAATCACAATGGCTACATCTACACCAGTCTCTTTAATTTCTGCGATGCGCTTGGCAATATCATCGGCCTGGACCGGGTCCACGCCAAATCCCTGGGGCCCCGATAGCGCCTCTCCGCCCAATTTGAGCAAAACACGCGGATATTTCAATTTATTCGCCATGCTTGACTCTCCTTAGAGAATAAAAAGTCCAACCAATGGGTTGGACTTAATTGATGCTCAGCTGGTCATGCTTTCGCCTAATTCCCAACGCTCAAAGCGCCGGATGACAATATTCTCGCCCATAGCAGCTACATTTTGATGCAGCAGCTGCTCAATGGTTAGCTCATCATCCCTTATATAATCTTGACTGAGCAAACAAGCTTCATCCATGAATTTCTTGATACGTCCTTCCACGATCTTTTCCACGATTTCCTCAGGTTTCCCCTCTGCCAGGGCTTCCTCCCGCTCAGTCTGACGCCTTTGCTCAAGTGCCTCTTCAGGAATATCCTCGACGCTGACATAACTGGGAGAAGAAGCCGCGACCTGGAGGGCGATTTCGTGAGCAAAAGTTCGAAAGGCTTCTGAGCGGGCGACGAAGTCTGTTTCGCAGTTTACCTCAACCATCACGCCGACCCGACCCCCGCCGTGAGAATAGAGATCTAAAACGCCTTCAGAGGTCTCCCGTTCACCGCGCTTGGCAACAGTTGCTAACCCTTTTTCTCGAAGAGCTTCGACTGCTTTATCATAATCTCCATTTGCATCCTCAAGCGCCTGGCGGCAATCAAGGATACCCACCCCGGTTTGCTCACGAAGAGCTTTGATTTGATCTACTGAAACTGCCATCATTCAGCCTTTTCCTCTTCTACGATGGATTCACCTTCTGACTCATCATTTTCATCAGCTTCTTCTTCAACAACCTCGGCTTTAGCTTCTGCTTCAATAATCTCGGCTTCAGCTTCATCAACCTCAGCCTCAGCCTCTGTACCTTCTGCGACAGGCGCTTCATCTACCGGTGTGCTACTGGCTTCAGCCTCAGCAGCTGCTTCCACAGATTCTGCCAGAGACTCGTCTCCACCTTCCGCCACTGGTTCTCCCTCGGGCTCCAATTGCCGGGAGGGCAATTTTGCCAGCGTGGCTTCGCCCAAAAGCTCTTCATCGGAAAGCTCGGGTTCATCAGAAACCACCATGGCAGGTTCTTCCGGCATGGCTTCGATCTCGTCTTCCTTGCGCATGGCTTTGCCTTCCATGACCGCATCTGCAACTTTACCAACCAGAAGTTTGATGGCTCGAATGGCATCATCGTTGGCAGGGATGACAAAGTCAATGGCGCCTGGATTACAGTTGGTGTCAACCATGGCGATGACTGGAATCTCCAACAGGTTGGCTTCGTGGATCGCAGTTGCCTCACGATAAACATCGACCACGAAAACCAAGTCGGGCAGACCAGTCATATTGCGGATACCGCCCAAGAGATAATCCAGCCGGTCCATTTTACGCTGCAGGATCAGGGCTTCTTTCTTGGTAATGCGGGTGAATTCACCTGAATCTCGCATGCGTTCCAAGCGATCAAGTTCATTGACCCGCTGGCGAATTGTGCGCCAGTTGGTGAGCATCCCACCCAACCAGCGAGTGGTGACATAAGGCATCTCGACCCGTTCTGCTTCGTCCCTGATGGTATCTTGCGCCTGGCGTTTTGTACCAACAAAAAGCACCGTGCCACCTTCTGCTACGGTGTCTCTGACGAGTTTATATCCCTCGTCCAGGGCTTTGACAGTTTTTTGCAGGTCGATGATGTGGATTCCATTACGCTCAGTGAAGATATAGGGCTTCATGGCGGGATTCCATTTATGGGTCCGGTGACCGAAATGCACACCGCTCTCCAAGAGCGCTTTCATCGAAACAACAGCCATTATTAAACTCCTTTTGTTTAGCCTCCGCCTCTCTCATCCCATCCCGGAACCGGCTTGCGGCACACCCGGTCAGGTCAAGAGGCGTGTGTGATGTATCAGCCCCCAGGGGGGCGTGACATCTCCCGCCGAATGGCGGGAGCGTGGCGAGTATACCATATGGGTTTGGATTCGTCCAGAAATTACTCTGCAAGTTAGCACAAAGTAGAAATGTCCCAATTTCTGTGAAGTATAGATAAGCGATTTTCTTGGAAGCACTCCATATATTAAGCACATAGGGAGAGTTGTGCACCACAGAACGATGATAGACATCGGACTAAACTGATGTGACACTGTAATTAACTTTCAATTTCCATAATCGATCATCACAACAAACGACTATTCTGGGCGAAGTAAGCTCTCCCAAAGGTTGTGATGGGGTAAAATCGCGGTATGGACCTCAACTCCCTCCAATCGTGCTTATCCAGATTACCGCTCGGTCAAATAGCATATTTTGACGAAATAGACTCGACGAATGAATATGCATTGTCCTGGGCAGAGGCGGGCGCGCGGCATCTATCTCTGGTAGTCGCCGATGAGCAGACCGCCGGACGGGGGCGAAGTGGGCGAACCTGGTTCACCCCACCAGGCGCAGCTTTAGCCTTCAGCCTGGTGCTGAATCAGGAGGAGCTGGGGTTTAACCAGATTACCAGAATCACTGGCCTGGGTGCACTGGGGGTGTGCCAGGTGTTAAAGAAAATCTATGGGCTTGGTTCCCAGATCAAGTGGCCGAATGATGTTCTTGTCGGCGGGAGCAAGTTAGCAGGTGTGCTGGCAGAAGCTAACTGGGGTGGGGATGAGCTCCAATCTATGGTACTGGGGATTGGCATTAATGTTGCACAAGAATCCGTACTCCCCAAGAGCGAACTGAATTTCCCTGCCACAAGCGTGGAGACCGCGCTCGGTAGACCGGTTGACCGGTGGGAAATGCTCAAAGAACTTCTGGAGGCGATTATTGGCTGGCTGCCATACCTCGATCAAACGGAATTTCTCCAGGCCTGGGAGGAAAATCTGGCTTACCAAAAGGAGTGGGTGCAGCTGATCAGTGAATATTCCAAACCGGTCAAAGGTCGTTTGCTTGGATTGGAGAGTGATGGCTCACTGCGCCTAGAACTTCCAGGTGGAGAAACCAGGTTTTTCCAGGTTGGCGAAGTTCATCTGCGGGTGGTTGACAGATCTTAGAAATGGGCTACACTATTACCATATCAGGTCAAGAGCGGCGCTATAAAAGATTCGCATTAAATTAAGAAAGAGGACTGTATTTTGGAGACAGACAATTTAGACGAATTACGCGAAGAGGCATACGCTTCCCCATATTTCGATGATGAGAGTGAGGAGTATTTCGACGAAATAAAACCTTACAGTTCGCGAGGAAAACTTCTCGGGATGACTTCTGCACAGCGGCTAGTGATCGCTATCATGCTTTTCATCATGACCTGCATCGTGGGCAGCCTCATGCTGCTGGTCTTCGAAATCGTTGTTCCACCAGCCTTTTTCTAAAAGTGCCCAGGTTGACATAGTAATTTTGTGCGGGAAGTGGATCTACCTCTGCTGAGGACGGCGGAGGGAGCGGAATTTCTGGGTTGAGCGAGTTCTGAGAAATCCCCAAAGTTATAAAAAATCAGCGGTCTAGAAAATGCATCTAGACCGCTTTGTCGTTTACTCGGCTTTCTCACCTTTATCATTGGAGGGTAGATCGGGCAGTGCGTTCGCTTTGGCGATCTCCTCCTCGCTCGCGCCTACCAGGCGCAGATCAGCCTCTGCGATGCGGGCTACAGAGGCGACGCTATCCCCATCTTTCAATCCAATTATGCGCACACCTCGGGTTGCTCTTCCAGCCTGTTTGATCTGCTTAACTTTCGTGCGCAGGACGACAGCATTAATTGAGATGATCGTCAGGTCATCGGCTTCCTGGACCACCCGAGCGGTGGCAATAATTCCGATTTCCGGGATGGCTTTCTTATTAATTGTGGTTATTCCCAGGGTTGCCCGGGATTTGGTCGCATATTGGCTCAGGGGTGTGCGTTTCCCGTACCCTCCAGTCGTCACGACCAGCAAATCGCCACCTTCCTCGACGATCTCCATGCTGGTCACGCGATCATCTCCTTTGAGCCTGATCCCGATCACCCCGGCTGCCGTTCGCCCGACCGGTCGCACCTGCTTTTCAGAAAAGCGCAGGGCCTGTCCACGTTCTGTGATCAATATGGCTTCACAATCTCCATCGGTTTGTCTCACCCAGCGCAGTTCGTCACCTTCAGCGACATTAATGGCGATCAATCCAGAAGGGCGGACGGAGGCAAATTGAGAGAGCGAGATGCGCTTGACTCGCCCGCGGCGGGTAGCCATCAGGCAGTAGTCATCCGCTTCAAATTTGGATACAGCCACGGCCGCGGTGATGGTCTCTCCCGGGTAGAGGGCGAGCACATTGACGATGGGGATACCGCGGGCAGTACGCTGTGCATCTGGGATTTGAAACGCCCTTTCAGAATAAACCTTTCCTTTATCTGAGAAGAAGAGGATCGTATCCAGCGTGCGGGCTGGCATTAATATCAGCATCTCGTCTTCTTCTTTCATAGCATGCCCGGTGACACCCCGGCCGCCGCGCCGCTGGGCGCGGAAAGACTTGGCTGACATGCGCTTGATATATCCCCGCTCGGTGATGCTGATCAAGACTGCCTCATCGGCGACCAAATCCTCTTCATTTAATTCATCACTGGCGCCTGCAGCGATGCGCGTGCGGCGTTCATCACCATAGGTCTCTTCGATCTCTGCCAGATCAGACTTGATTAAATCCAGGATCTTCTTCGGGCTGGCAAGTATATCTTCCAATTGGGCAATACGCTCGAGAACCTGTTTCTGTTCGTCCTCGATCTTCTGGCGTTCCAGGGCTGCCAACCTGCGCAGCTGCATGTCCAGGATGGCGACGGCTTGTTTTTCCGACAGTGAGAAACCGGTCATAAGGCGTTCTTTGGCGATGTCAGCGTCAGGTGATTCGCGGATGGTCTGGATGACGTCATCCAGGTGCCGCAGGGCGATCAACAGACCTTCAAGGATATGAGCTCGAGCACGGGCTTTGTCCAATTGGAACTGGGTACGCCTGGTGATTACTTCCTGCCTGTGGTCGATAAAATGGCGCAGCGCCCGTTTGAGGGACAGCAAGCGTGGTTCGCCTTCCACCAGGGCCAGCATTTGCGCGCCGTATGTGGATTGCAGGGGGGTAAATTTATACAGCTGGTTGAGCACCTTGCGCGGCTGGGCAGTCCGTTTGAGCTCTACAATAATGCTCATACCCCGCCGGTCAGACTCGTCTCGCAGATCAGAGATATCGCCGATGCGCCCCGAGCGAGCTAGATCGGCGATACGTTCGATCAAGGTGTTCTTGTTGAGCTGGTAGGGAATCTCGGTGATCACGATCCGGAAGCGGCCGCCTTTCATCTCTTCAATGACGGCCATCCCACGCAGTACGATGCGCCCACGCCCGGTGCTGTATGCCTGGCGAATGCCGCTATCGCCGACAATCACGCCGCCGGTGGGGAAATCCGGCCCGGGCAGATATTCCAGCAGGTCTTCGACGGAAACCTCGTCGATCTGATCGTAATTGTCGATCATGTACGATAATGCGGAGACCAATTCTCCCAGATTGTGCGGGGGGACATTGGTTGCCATCCCGACTGCAATGCCCGCTGATCCGTTGAGCAGCAGGTTAGGGATCCGAGAGGGGAGTACGGTGGGTTCTTTCAGGGAGCCATCAAAGTTCTCACTGAAATCGACCGTGTTTTGCTCGATATCCAGTAAAATTTCCTCAGCCATGCGGGTTGTGCGCGCCTCGGTGTAGCGCATGGCGGCAGGAGCATCGCCGTCGATCGATCCGAAATTTCCCTGACCATCGACTAGCAAATAGCGCATCGAAAAGTCCTGAGCCATGCGCGCCATAGAATCGTAGACCGCAGAATCACCATGTGGGTGATATTTTCCGAGCACTTCACCGACGATTCGGGCTGATTTGCGGTAGGGGGTATTTACGCGGATGCCCATATCATGCATGGCGTAAAGGATGCGCCGGTGGACAGGTTTGAGCCCATCCCGGGCGTCTGGCAAGGCGCGCGCCACGATCACGCTCATCGCGTAATCGAGGTAAGCAGACCGCATTTGATCGTCAATATCTACTTGTCGGACGGTACCGATATCCATATCAGCCTTTCGAGAAATTCATATTGTAAACTCGAGGCAGGGCAGCAAACAAAATTGCAAATAAGGGAGTATCCCTGCTAATATAAGTGCAAAAAAGATGTGTACGCCACTGGCGCACACATCTTAATTATACCGCAGCATGGAAAAAACTGCGTTTAAATGTCTATTTGAGGTGTTATTTCGACCCGTTAAGATACTCGTCGATTGCGGCTGCAGACTTGCGTCCAGCGACCATGGCAGTCACCACCAGGTCAGGCCCGGTCACCCCATCACCGCCGGCGAAGACGCCGGGGCGGCTGGTGGCGCCGGTTTCCCAGTCGGCGACGATCAAGCCCCATTTATGGGTATCCAGGTCCGGAGTGTTGTCACCAAGGACTGGATCAGGCCAATAACCTAGGGCCAGCACGGCGGTATCTGCTTCGACAATGAATTCGGAACCTTCAATAGGCACGGGTCTCCGGCGGCCTGAGTCATCAGGCGCACCTAGTTCCATCCTCAGGCACTCGATCTCTGCCAGGCGCCCATCTTCTCCGGGGATAAACCTGACCGGTTGGGTGAGAAACTGGTAGATAGCACCCTCTTCCCTGGCCAACTGCCGGTCGTGCAATCCACCAGGCATCTCTCTTTCCGTCCGGCGGTAGAGGCAGGTAATCTCCTTGGCTCCTAGGCGCAGTGCTGAGCGCAGGCAGTCGGAAGCGGTGTCACCGCCACCGATTACGGCCACCTTCTCCCCCACATCTGGGCGTCCACGCATATCGGCGGGCAGCAGCATCTTATCTTCCAAACTGCAGCGGATCAGGAATTCAGTCGCCTGCATCACGCCAGGTAAATCGTCGCCAGGCGCTTCCAGGGGGGCGTCAACGCCAACGCCAACACCAACAAAGACTGCCTGGTAGCCATCTGAAAGCAGATCGTCAATAGATTTGTCTTTACCAATGTATGTCTCAGGAACAAATTCTACGCCCGCGGATTGTAATTCACACCAGCGGTTGAAAACAACATCTTTGGGCAGTTTGAAATTGGGGATCCCGTAGGTCATCAAGCCTCCAGGAGCGGGTTTGGCGTCAAATATGGTGACCGCATGCCCATCCTGGATGAGCTGTTCTGCACAAGCCATCCCAGCCGGTCCTGCGCCGACGATGGCTACTTTTTTACCGGTCGATTCCCCTACTTCAATTTCAACACCGACTGTTTGTCTTTCATAATCAGTTACAAATGCCTCTAATGGTCCGGTCATCACCGGTTCGAAAGATTTTTGGTGGGTGCAGGAGCCCTGGCAAAGCTGCTCTTGCGGGCATACCCGTCCACACACTGCCGGCATGGAGCTGGTCTGGCGATAAATTTTGGCTGCCTCCAGGAATTCACCCTGTTCGATCAACCACATCGCCGAGGGGATGTCGTTGTGGGCAGGACAGGCTTCAACACAAGGTGCAGGATCGGGACAATGCACGCAGCGGGCAGCCTCCATTTGGGCCTGCTCGGGCGTCATGGGGATGACGACATCTTCAAAATCGCAAATCCGCTCCTTCACGGAACGGGTCGAAACTTCCAAGGAGGGGGTGCGGGCGCGTTCTTTGCGATCGATAGCAAGATATTCACTGTCTATGGCTGGCATTGAGGACCTCCAATAAATTCAACTAATAGTTCTAATGTAGATATTAACGACAATACTGGTTTAGTTTCAGTCGCGGATGTCATGGATTTTAGTGACGATTGTCACAATACAGATTCGTAGTATTGCCAATTTCCAGGGAAAAGAAAACAATGAGGATGAGAATAAAGTAAAAAATCCTCTCCCGGGCACCCGCCAGACAAAGATCAGTTAAAATATCCCAGAAAGTACAAACAAATTATTCGCGCTCGATCTGACAGTCACAATTAGTCAAGAAATTACTTGGCAGGAGTTGGGAGGTCGCAATGAGTGATTGGGTAATCGAAGCTGAAGACTTGACCAAAGTTTACTTAATGGGCGAGGTTGAGGTACATGCCTTGCGCGGCCTTTCAGCTAAGATCGAACGCGGTGAGATGGTCTCTATTATGGGCCCCTCCGGTTCTGGTAAATCGACCTTGATGAATATTATTGGCTGCCTGGACCGGCCAACCTCCGGTGAGTTTATCCTGGATAGAGAGCGGGTTTCAGAATTGAATGACGACCAGCTGGCCTCGATCCGCAACCAGAAAGTTGGTTTCGTTTTTCAAACTTTCAACTTATTACCTCGGGCGACGGCTCTGGCCAATGTCGAACTGCCAATTCGTTATTCAGGCTCGAGACGAGACCGCAGAGCACGGGCACAAGCAGCGTTAGAGGCGGTCGGGTTGGAGGATCGCATTCGGCATAGGCCAAACGAGCTCTCAGGAGGCCAACAGCAGCGGGTGGCGATCGCCCGAGCTTTGGTCAACGATCCCGCCATCATCCTGGCTGACGAGCCGACTGGTAATCTAGATACCACCTCTGGCGATGAGATTATGCAAATATTGATCGACTTAAACAAGGATCGAGAAACTACCCTCGTTATTGTTACCCACGATCCGGAAATTGCTGAACAAACCCAGCGCGTTATCCAGATCAGGGATGGCGTGGTTGTGGAGGCAGGTGAATGAATTTCGTACAATCTTTTTGGGAAGCGCTGGAGAGCTTATCCGCCAACAAGATGCGCTCCGGATTGACTGTTTTGGGAATCGTGATTGGAGTGGCGGCGGTGATCGCCATGATCTCTATTGGCCGGGGGGCTGAGAATACGATCACCGGCTCGATTCAAGGGATTGGCACCAACCTGATTTTCGTATTTAGCGGTGGTTCGGAGGAAGCCAGGAACGTGAAACCGATCACTTTCGGCGATGCCGAGGCGATCGATGATCCATTCCAGGCACCATCAGTCGCGGCGGTCGCTCCCGTGATGCAGGGGCAGGCAGCCTTATCATTTGCCGGGGAAACGGCTAATATCCAAATTCAAGGGATCACCTCAGATTTTGATACCGTTCGCAATCGAACAGTGAAGGAGGGTGAATATATTAACGAGGCGCATATCCTGGGGAGAGCATCAGTCGTCCTGCTGGGTATAGACACCGCGGACAAGCTTTTCGGGCGTACATCAGGGTTGGTAGGCGAGACTGTGCGCATCGAAGGTCAACCCTTCCGGGTGATCGGGATTCTCGAAGAACGCGGCGGCTCTTCCTTCAATAATGAAGACGACATTGCCCTGGTACCCATCTCGACCGCTCAAACCCGTTTGCTGCGGCGTTCACAACCTGACGCTGTTGATATGCTCATGGTTCAGGCAGCCAGCGCGGAGGTCGTGCCAGACGCCAGTCAGGAGATCGCCCAGATTTTACGCTCGCGCCACCGCACAGAAATCGGAGCGGATGACTTCACCATCCTCACCCAACAGGATTTCCTGTCCACAGCTGAAACGATCACCGGCGTATTAACCATCTTCCTGGGGGGCATCGCGGCCATTTCCCTTCTCGTCGGTGGGATCGGCATCATGAATATCATGCTGGTCTCCGTCACCGAAAGGACACGCGAGATCGGACTGCGGAAAGCCCTGGGCGCCCGCAAGACAGATATCCTGATTCAATTTTTGACCGAATCCTCGGTGTTGAGCCTGTTTGGGGGTTTGATCGGGATCGCCTTGGGTTGGGCGATATCGTTGGTTGTGGGGCAGATCGCGGCCGCCAGCGATACGCCGATCGTTCCGGCGATCAGCATTGATATCATTTTGCTGGCGACGCTGTTCTCCACCGCGGTTGGTCTCTTCTTTGGAATATATCCCGCCAACCGGGCGGCGAATCTTGAGCCGGTGGAAGCGCTGCGTTACGAGTAGTTGTCCGCGAATGACCACGAATTTTCGCTTATTAATTTATAAATACGATCAAGGGGGAGTGACTTCACTGTAATAAACACAAGCTTGCCGCCGAGGATCCCGTTTCGCGGGACAGGCCCCGGAACTCCATCCGGGACAGGCCCCGGAACTCCGTCCGGGACAGGCCCCAGAACTCCGTCCGGGACAGGCCCCAGAACTCCGTCCGGGACAGGCTTTCGACAAGAGCAAGTAGGGTTAAGTAAAAGGCCAGATTTATAAGCGAAGGGATATTTATCCGCGAATTACACGAATTATCGCGAATTTTTTTTAATCCATAAGGTTTCTATCCCACCGACATTTGTCTGCACGAATTGAGTGTTAAATGAATATATGGGGCTGGAATTTTCCCCTCATTTCCAGCCCCAAATATGGAAAGTTCATTGGCTATCTTTCCGCACCAAGCCACTCGCTCCGCTGGTAGGCATTGAACGGTTTACCATCGTATAGTCGTTCCGCGGGCTTGATAGTGTTCCTCTCGCTCGCGTGATAAATCGCCATACCTTCTTGTGTAGTACCCACCAGCTGGACAGGGGCGTTGTTGCGCTCGCTTTCAAAGTAAATGGCCAAACCTTCTTCATTAGAAAATGTCGGCCCGACTGAGGAAGTGTTACGCTCACTTTTGTGATAGATGGCCATCCCTTCCTGGATCACCCTGAAAGGTACACCCCGGTAGTCAGCCCACTCACTCTGTTGATAAATCTTCATGCCAGCTTCATTAACGCTTTGGTCGGAAGCCTGGTCTCGCGGGTTGTCTGAGTTGGAAGCGAAGACACCAAGAATGGAAAACGAAACAGCAAACATTACCACCAGAATGGCAAGCACTAGAACTAATCGAATTTTAGACATTTTGAACTCCTTTCCTTGTTAATTTGTTCCTGATTTGAGAAACCAATACCCACTTGGCCATGTGGCGTCGATAGTGGCTCCAGGTTAGCATTATTAGTGCAACTACGGAAGACGGGGAAAAGGAGAGGCTTTTTGGAGTTGGGGGGAGGGGAAAAGGGGGGATTTTAGGGTAAATGTAAAAAAATCAGATATACTCTATATACTTTGGTTAAATTGGTAAGGAGGGGGACAATCAATGTCCCCCATTTCCTATAAGGGATATCTCCGGATTTACTGTTATGGAAAACCTGGGCGAAAGAACAATCAAAGGCTATGAATTAATTGAGCGGATAGGTGCTGGGGGATTCGGCGCCGTTTATCGTGCTTACCAATCGACTATCGGCCGGGAGGTAGCGGTCAAAATCATCCTGCCCAGCTATGCCAACCAACCGGAATTTATTCGCCGATTCGAGGCAGAAGCGCGACTTGTAGCTCGACTGGAACATTTACACATCGTGCCACTTTATGATTATTGGCGCAGTCCAGATGGCGCATATCTGGTCATGCGTTGGCTGCGCGGCGGCAACCTTAAGGAAGCACTCGCAGAGGAACCATTCGATTTGGAGGCGACTGGACTGCTGCTCGATCAGGTAGTGTCTGCTCTGGCGACTGCGCATGCGAATGGCATCGTTCACAGAGATTTAAAAACTTCAAATGTACTGCTTGACGAGGAAGGGAATGGCTATCTGGCTGATTTTGGGATTGCATTAGATATGGGTCAAATGGGTGACACCTCCACCACAGGTGAACAGATAATTGGCTCACCCTCTCCAGAACAGGCGCGTGGCCAGCCGGTTACGCCACAAACGGATATCTACTGCCTGGGGATTACCCTGTATGAAATCCTGACAGGTTCGCCTCCATTCCCTGGATTGAACGCCATCGAGCGCTTATACAAACATATCAACGATCCTATCCCGCCGATCGAATCGCTCGACCCCCACGTTCGAGATGATATCAATGCCGTCCTGCAGCGGGCAACCGCCAAGGATCCAAAACATCGCTACGTGGATGTCATCGCGATGTCAGCCGAATTCCGCGAGGCTGCTAAGTTGAGCGAGACAGGCAGAGCCGCTGACCTCCTGGAATCGTTGACCCTAAGGGAGCAAGAAATCCTGGGCATGATCGTCCAGGGACACACCAACCGGCAGATCGCACAAGATTTGTATATTGAACAATCCACTGTCAAGTGGCATATCCGCCAGATCTATAAGAAGCTGGGGGTGAGAAGCCGCAAGCAGGCAGTTGTGCGAGCTCGAGAATTGAAACTATTAATTGAGGATGGGTCAGAAAAGAAATCTGACGATATGAAAACTGACCTCCTCAGCGTCTCTGCGCTGCAGCCGGTGAATCCTTTCAAAGGACTACGCTCTTTCGAAACATCCGACAGGCGAGACTTTTTTGGCAGGGAGTCATTTCTAGAAAAGATTCTGGGCAGGCTGGCTGCTAACAATTCCCATATCCCTGCTCAAGATTCCAATAAATATGGTAACCGGTTTCTGGCCATAATTGGCCCCAGCGGGAGCGGCAAATCCAGCCTGGTGAATGCTGGGTTGATCCCGCAGCTTTGGGAGGGCGCAGTTGAAGGTTCAGAGCGCTGGTTTATCGTGGGAATGACCCCAGGCTCGCGACCGTTGGACGAATTGGAGGTGGCGCTGCTCCGTGTCGCCGCCGATCAGGCAGGCAATATTCGCGAGCAGTTGGAAAGGGACCGCAATGGACTGCTGCGCGCGGTCGACTTAATCCTGCCCAGGGATACCAGCGAGCTCCTTTTGGTGGTTGACCAGTTTGAAGAACTGTTCACCCTGGTCTCGGATGAATCCTCCCGGGCACACTTTCTGGAGGTTCTGACCGCGGCAGCAACCGATCCACGCAGTAGGGTGCGCATCATCATCACCCTGAGGGCCGACTTCTACGATCGCCCGTTACATTACCCCGAATTTGGTGAATTGATCCGCAACCATATCGAAACTGTCCTGCCCCTCACCGCTGAGGAATTGGAAAGGGCAATCGTATATCCGGTTGATCAAATGGGGGTTGCGTATGAACCTGGACTGGTGGCCACTATTATCGATGATGTGCTCTACCAACCCGGCGCCCTGCCCCTGCTGCAATATGCCCTGACAGAGTTGTTCGAAGGCCGCGCTGGACTAACCCTGACTCGCGCGGCCTATGAGGAATTCGGAGGAACTGCTGGTGCACTTGCCCGCAGGGCGGAGGAACTATATCACGAGCAGGAAAGCGCAGGGCAGGAGGCGATCCGCCAGATGTTCCTGGGACTGGTCACGGTGGATGATGATTCTGCTGACTCTCCTGAAACCCGGCAGCGAGTAGCTCGTTCAGAACTGACCGCCATTGTTAAGGACGAAGAACTGGTGGATGAGATCATCGATGAGTATGCTGCTTACCGCCTGCTGACGCTTGACCACGATCCCGAGAGCCGCAATCCAACGGTCGAGATCGCTCACGAAGCCCTGCTGCGTGAATGGGGGCGCCTGCGCGGCTGGCTGGATGAGAACCGCGATGACCTCCGCATACGGCGCCAGCTGACCCGTGCGGCAGAAGAGTGGCGCCAGGCTGACCAGGATGCCAGCTTTGCCTTGCGAGGCACGCGGCTGGAGCAGTTCGAATCCTGGAGCGAGACAACCCAGTTAGCCCTGACCCAAAGCGCACATGATTATCTTCAAGCCAGCCTAACGCTGCGCGATGAGCGAGAGGCGGCTGAGACTGCCCGCCGGGCACGGGAGGCGAAACTGGAACAACGCGCCGGGCGGGTGCTAAGGGTATTGGTGGTTATCTTCTTGCTGGCTGCGTTAATAAGTTCCGGGCTTGCAATCATAGCCGTCAACCAGCGTCAATCTGCTTTAGAGAGCGCGGCCGATGCCCAAAATGTGGCCCTGGTAGCCGGCTCGCAAGCGGCCCACGCCAATAACGACGGTGATACAGCGCTGGCCCTTGCCTGGCAGGCTGTTTCGCTCAATCCCGACTCAGCCCTTGCGCAAGCGCAGTTGAGTGAAGCCGCTTATGCATCGGGCACTGTTCGCATCCTTACCGGCAATACAGATATGGTGACTTGGTCAGCCCTCAGTCCCGATGACAGAACTCTTTTCGGCGGGACAGATGACGGATTTGTTCATCTCTGGGAGCTGGAGACAGGTAAATTGCTTTGGGAGCACAAAGTACCTACGAAGTCAGATCCACCCTGGGTTACAAATGTCGCCTTCAGCCCTGATGGGGGAGTTGTGGCTGCCACTTTCAATGACCTGATCATATTCTGGCAGGCAGATACGGGTGAGCTCATTCGCCATATTGATTCAAACGTCTATCGGCAAAAAATTGCCTTTCACCCGAATAGTGAACAATTTGCCACGATCGGATCTGAAGAACAGAGCCGCCTGGTAATATGGGACTATGCCTCGGGTGAAGTCCTTCGCCAATTCCATCATGGATCCTATATAGAAGACCTTGTCTACACCGCGGATGGATCGGCCATTCTGATCGCCGGTGTAGATGGTGTATTAACTTTGATAGACACCCATACAGGACAGGTCATCCGTGAATTTGAGCATTACCAGGGGTCCACCTCTGTTCGGCTGCGTTACGTCGCAATCAGCCCGGATGGCACCCGGGTGATCGGAGCTTTACTTGAAGCTGGGCTGGCGATTTGGGATTTCGCGACGGGTGAGCTGCTGCATACTTATACCTATGGAGGTGTCGTCTCTTTGGCATTTCACCCGCTAGATGGCACGGTTTTGATCGGCGATTACAGTATTCTCCGGGTTATCGACCCGCAGACGGGCGCCATCTTACGATCCAATGTCGGTCACAGTCGGGGTATTCTAAGCATAGTGATTACATCGGATGGCTCATATGCTGTCACGACAGGAGTTGATTTAACAGTGCGGGTGTGGGAACTGCAGGGCGGGCAACTTGTTCGTCGATTTAGCGATCCTGGTGTGATTCTAGGGGATGTCGCTCTCAGCCCCGATGGTCGAACCATGTTGAGTGGTTCCGGAGATGGCTCCGTCACCTTGTGGGATGTTGAAACAGGAGAGATCATTCGCGCCTTTACGGATGATCAACCAATTACTGATTTGACCTTTTCACCGGATGGAAAAAAAGGGTTGGTTGGGGCGGGTTATTTAAATGCAGAGAAGGAAGAATCAGGGCATATCATCCTGTGGGATGTGGAAACCGGGGAGGAAATTCGCCGCTTCGTGGGACAACCTTATGCAGTAGAGGCTGTTGATTTTAGCCCTGACGGTCGATTTGCGGTGTCTTCCGGCCCTGGCGCAATTGCGATTCTCTGGGATGTGGAAACGGGGACAGAAATTCGACGCTTTGAAGATTACTGGGTGGACAGCATGTGGGGGACCGAATCGTATTGGGATGTAAGTTTTAGTCCTGATGGCAAGCAGATATTCGCCGCATATTCCTACGGACCAATCATCGCATGGGATGTGGAAAGCGGCACAAAAATCCATGAGCTGGCCGGACATCGTACAGCGGCGAGGGGCATAACCTTCAGCAAGGACGGTCAGCAGCTCGTCTCTGGAGGCTCAGATTCCCAGATCATTCTCTGGGACATGGGTACAGGGAGCATACTACGCCGCTTCGCTACCCACGCTGGTGGAAGCGGGCAAATCCAGTTCTCTCCAGATGAAACGCTGCTATTAGGTGGTAGTTTGAGCGGTATTACCTCTCTTTGGCAAGTAGATACTGGTGAAGAAATCCGGCGCTATACGGATGGTTTTGCTCCAAGTAAAAACTTCACCCCGGATGGGAATCATGCAGTGGTCGGGTTCCTTGACGGAACCGTGGAGCTATGGCGCATTGACTCGAAGTTAGAAGAATTACTCACCTGGACACAGAACAATCGCTATATCCCTGAATTGACCTGCGAGCAGCGTGAGCTCTACCGCGTCGAGCCGCTGTGTGAACCCGAGTCAGGTTGAGAGCTGATTCTCCGCGAATTGCGTCCCGCACTTCGTACGGTAAAACTTCTTACGCGAATTTACGCTAATTTCGTTAAATTACACGTTCGAGGGGGCGTCTCTTCACCTCGCCACCAAGGATCCCGTGTTACGGGAGCTTGAGCGAGTTTTATTCAAAGATCTATTTAATCCTGTCGAGTTACATCTTTTATCCAACCCAGATAATCTTCAGAGCCCATAATGATCGGCAAGGCGATGATCTCGGGTACATCATAGGGGTGTACCGCCTTTACCGCGGGGATCAAATCTTCTTCAAATAAATCAGCTCTACTTTTGACGATCAGCAGCATTTCCTCATCGCGGTTGATCTCCCCCTCCCAGGTATACAGCGAAGTCACTGGTGTCATCACATTGACACAGGCAGCCAGTTTCTGGTCCAGCAATGTGTTGGCGATCTGCTGGCTGATTTCCTCATTGGGGCAAGTAATAAAAACGATGATGTATTCCACGTTCATGGTTCGCGCTCCTATTTTCTGGCTGATTCAACAATACTCAATTTGACCTCGATAAAGTGCGTCGCACTTTAAGGATTGTAGTGATTTCGCAAGTAAAAATATATCAGGCCGTTGAAAAAGTAGGTGTTGTAGCGTGCCTTGAACGCTAGATAAAGCTCTTTGAATAAATAAAATAGTTCAATGCTTTTGTGATTTACCAACCTTTTCAGGTTCTGTCCTGTTGCTACCATCA
>CALBUI010000104.1 GCA_937968125.1 uncultured Anaerolineales bacterium
TCTTAGTGCCCTCAAAGGGTTCCGTGGACATCGTGTATGTCTGCCAGAAAATGGGGTATTCAATCACTCGCTCAGCAAGGGGCACGATCCAATGTAAACCGGAGCGCATCGGCTGCTCCCGGTATCCGTCTCGGTTCATCAGGGAGATGACGACTCCAACTTTTTGAGGCTCAATGAAGACTAAGCTTGCACTCAACAACGTGAGGGAGAGGGCCAGAAAAAGCGGGATGATCACCCGCCCGGTAAAAAAGGCATTTATCGCTTCTTGAATGCCACCTCGCTGGAAAGCCCTCAATAGATATACAACCAGGAAAACCCCGAAGAAGGACCAGGCGATTATGGTGAGGACATTTAATAGGTTATCTAACATGTTTTGCTATACTCGAAAGTAAACCTTTTGGTAAAATTGTTTACACTTGTGACAAAATTATAAGGTAAGATCAAGCCGAGAAAATATCGGTCTTAATCCACCTTAACAAAAATCAGTCAAATGACTTACGAAAAACAATCTGATCATGCCGTCAAATTGCTCTTGATGGGTGAAAACGAGCGTGATAATATTTTAGTATGATAAAACACGCCAGATTGTGATGAATATCCGGCGATTATCAAAGTCATTTAAGATAATCAACTTAATAGACAGGAGTGAAATACGAATGGATACAATTATTCGCGATCAGAATAGTGAAGGCGTACCTCAATTTAGGGTCCGCACCGACGTCCGTGGCGGGCAAGGCGGCGGTTATGTGAATGGAGTCTGGTATCCAGATAACAGCGGAACTTGCAGCGATGGAACTGAGCCAACCCCTCCAGGGACTACCCCACCAAGTGGTACTACACCTCCAACCTCAGGTGGTGGATATGTGGGTGGCGCATGGTACCCAGACCAGAGCGGTACCTGCGTATAAGCAGGATAATACACTATGAAAGTATCAACGGATTTAAAGGCTGGTGGATACCTGGAAAGTGCAGCTCAAGAAGCTGGTAGAGTCTGGGGTGAAGTGACGAATTTTGTCGCCAAGGCAGAAGCAGAAGCAAAAACAGTCACTACAGATGCGCTGACCACGACCACCTCAGTCACCAATTGGTTGGCAGATACGCTAAACAAGTTCTCGTAAACAGACCAGTATTAGATACGAATATCAGGAAATTCATCCTTAGAGATGAATTTTCTGTTTGTTTTTAATGATTGTCCAATTACCAAACAATACAATCATAAAATCGAATGAAGAAATTTTCACGAATTGTTGAAAGGCTGTATAATTAACTGTACCCAATTAATTGAGGTAGATGTTTAATAGAGTGATCATTTACCAAGTTTCCATCACAATTATTTATCCTTGATTGAAAGGAGGTGGTGCTCCTGTAAAAGAATCAGTCCCATCTAGTTTTCTCAAGTGTACACATTGATATTCAAAAATTTGGAGGAAGAAATGAAGAGAAGGAAGAGTTTGAGTTTGCAGATACTGAGCATCGTGTTGGTCTCAGTATTTCTGTTGGCAGCTTGCCAGCCAGCTGGTGGTGAAGCGAGCGAAGTAGAAGTCTTTTCTTGGTGGACTGGTGGCGGCGAAGCTGCAGGGCTAGATGCCATGATAGAGGTCTTCAAAGAGAAGAATCCTAATATTGAATTCGTAAATTCCGCAGTTGCCGGTGGAGCTGGAACAAATGCTCGCGCTGTGCTGGCTACGCGCCTGTCTCAAAATGAACCACCAGATTCGTGGCAGGGACATGCTGGCCAGGAATTGATCGGGACGTATGTGAAGGATGAGAAGATCGAGCCGCTTAACTTCTTGTATGATGAAGAGGGTTGGCTGGATGTAATGCCTGCTACTTTGATCCCGCTGATCTCTGATGGAGGCAATATCTATTCAGTGCCTGTAAATATCCACCGCGCCAATGTGATTTGGTCCAATTCCCAGATCCTGGCTGATAATGGAATCTCTATTCCGACCTCGATGGATGAATGGTTTGCAGCAATGGATGCCTTGCAGGCCGCAGGCGTGACCCCGCTTTCGATGGGTGAGCAGTGGACTGCGATGCACCTTTTCGAGACGATCATGCTTTCCAGCCTTGGTCCCGATAAGTACAATGGGCTTTGGGATGGCAGCACCGACTGGGGCAGCTCCGATGTTACAGCTGCTTTGGAAGCCTTTACCAAGACTTTGAGCTATACAAACAGCGATGCCTCCTCATTGAGCTGGCAGGATGCTTCTCAGCTCGTGGTTGATGGATCAGCTGCTTTCAATGTAATGGGCGACTGGGCACAGGGTTTCTACCAGGAACTTGGTCTAGAACCCAATACGGATTATGGTTGGGCTCCGGTACCCGGTACAGGCGGCAACTTCCAATTCCTGTCTGACAGCTTCGTGCTGGCAGTGGGTGCCCCGGACCGCGATGCGGCTCTTGCATGGCTGAAAGTTGCTGGCTCGAAAGATGGCCAGGATGCATTCAACCCGGTCAAGGGTTCCATCCCCGCTCGCAGTGATGGTGACGTTAGTCTGTATAACGTCTATCTGCAATCTGCAATGGATGATTGGGCAAGCAACACTGTGGTTGGCAGTCTAACCCATGGTGTGGTTGCCAATGACTCCTGGAAGAGCGAGATTGATACCGCGCTCGGTTTGTTCTTACAAGACCAGGATGTAGGTGCATTCCAGGCTGCACTTGTGGCTGCCTGCGCAAGCACTGGTCCTTGCCAGTAAAGTAATTCATCAATGGGTTGGGCGGTTCAATCGCCCAACCCATTATTTATTTAGGGAATCCACATGTTCGCTCGCAAAGAAAAGCTATATGGATTTCTGTTAGTCCTACCATCGATCATTGCTGTTGGCATTTTTGTTTACGGTTTTATCGCCTGGTCAGTGCGAGTTTCTCTCAGCGATTGGGTCGGTTTAACTGCCGACTATACATTTGCTGGATTGCGGAATTATATAGAATTATTTTCAGACCCCCGTTTTCATGTTGATATTCGTAATACAGTTATTTTTACCGTAGTATTCGTACTTGGCGCATTGATAATCGGACTGTTTCTGGCAATCCTGCTTGACCAACGCTTACCAGGTGAAGGATTTTTTCGGGGCCTGTTCCTTTTCCCAATGGCAATTTCATTTATTGTGACAGGAGTTGTATGGCGCTGGTTGATGAATCCTGCAACCTCGGCGGATAGATTAAGCGGATATAACCTACTTTTCGATAGCCTGGGATTGGATTTTTTGATCAATCAATGGCATTTGACCCCCACTTATGGGATGGCAGCCATCGCCATGACTGCGATCTGGCAGATGTCAGGTTACACAATGGCACTTTATTTGGGCGGGCTAAGGGCTGTGCCTGAAGAATTGCGGGAAGCTGCCCGCGTGGATGGCGCCAGTGAATTCCAGATGTACAGGCGCATAATTTTACCGCTGCTCTGGCCAGTTACCTTGAGTGCGGTGATCATCTTAGGCCATATCTCACTCAAAGTTTTTGATCTAATAATCGCCGTGGCTGGTAAACAGCTGCCCTTGGATGTACCCTCAATTTATATGTGGCAGACTACTTTTGACGGTTTATTTTATGGGCGCGGGGCTTCAATCGGTATCCTTCTGCTGATCAGTGTTGCATTCCTGATCATCCCATATCTTTATTACTCTCTACGCAGCGAGGGGGAAGAATGAGCACCACCTCTAGTTCATTATCCTCCTCTCAAGGTAGGCGATTCCAGCGGCGGTATTTGCTGCTGATTCCGCTGATCCTGATGACAATTTTCTACCTCATCCCGCTGTATGTCATGCTGGTGACCGGTTTTAAGTCTTTCGAAGAGGTCAGCTTGCAAACGATGTGGAATTTACCATCAGGAATTCATTTCGATAATTATATCGAGGCATTTGAGAAGCTAAAACCGCACTTGTGGAACAGTTTGATCATGGTCATCCCAGCGGCCATCATCTCATCAATTATTGGTTCAATCAATGGTTTCGTTTTGGCTCGCTGGCGGTTCCCAGGCTCGAAATTAGTTTTACCGCTGCTCTTGTTTGGTATGTTCATTCCCTACCAGAGTGTGATCATACCTCTGGCAGTGTTTATGAAAAACATCGGCCTGGCTGGATCAATTCCGGGGTTGGTGCTGGTGCATGTCATCTATGGAATACCGATTACAACATTAACTTTTTACGGTTACTATATGACGGTACCAAAGGAATTGGTTGAGGCGGCGAAAATTGATGGGGCAGGGTTGTTAGGCACATATTGGAACATTTTCATACCGGTATCTGCCCCAGCCTTCGTGGTCGTTTTAATCTGGCAGTTCACATCAGCCTGGAACGATTTCCTCTTCGCAGTAATACTTACCGGAAACAAGAGCTGGCCAGTAACTGTCGCCTTGCAGAACATGGCGGGTAGCCAGATTATTGCCGGGAATGTGCAGATGGCGGGCTCTTTATTAGCTGCTTTGCCAACGCTCCTGGTTTATATCTTCCTGGGAAGATATTTCTTGCGTGGTTTAATGGCCGGTTCTTTGAAGGGATAATATCAATTTTGAAGGCACAAAAACGTCGACAGGTATCGTCTGTCGATGTTTTATTTTCAATACGTATGAGTGGTACACGATACGCCTCATCAAAATTCAATACATCAATTACTCCTACCTCATAATTAGGTCCATATTAATATCTGTTTATAATTGGAACGATTTTGCTTGTTTACTCGTTAAATGTGAAAGTTTTGAATATTTAATTCCACTGAATTGTGGATATATCGAAAGGAGGAGAAAGAGAAACATGAATAAGAAAATGCTTGGATTGACATATCTCGCCCTGTTAGGCATGCTCCTCGCAGCCTGTGCGTCATCTACTCCTACAAAAACTGGTGATCCTTTAACACAGCCTGAATCAGGGGAGCGGACAATCTATGTAGGGCCAATTTTAGTTGATTGCGAGGGAGAAGGTCCCCAGAAATGCATGCTGGTCAGAGAGAATCTGGAAGACGCTTATACTCTTTTTTACGATCAAATTGAGGGTTTTGAGTATGAAGAAGGGTTTGAATACAAAATAATTGTCAAAGAAGATCAGGTCGAAAATCCACCAGCCGGTGGCTCTTCTCTCAAATGGTCCTTGGTCTCTGTGGAAAGCAAAGAGCCAGTGCCCATCGCAGGGGAGGGAGTAGATAAGACGGTATTTGTCGGTCCAAAATTAGTTGATTGTACAGGTGCTGCACCTCAGAAATGCATGCTGATTAAGGAAAATCCTGAGGATGAATATACGCTGTTCTTCGATCAGATCGAAGGATTCAACTATGAAGAGGGTTTTGAATACCAACTGGTAGTGGTGGAACAAGAGGTGGAAGATCCTCCAGCCGACGCTTCCTCCATCCGGTGGATTTTAATCGAGGAATTAAGTAAAACTCCTGTTGAAAGCGCGAATGAAAACCAGCTTGAGTGGACTGACTGGGTGATGGTTTCGTACTTGACCCAGGATGGCGAGGTGATAGAGTCACTGCCTGGAGTAAATGCAACAGCCCTGTTTCAAGATGGGCAGGTGATTGGCAATGCCAGCTGTAATAATTTTTCCGGTGAATATGAAGTTGATGGCAGCAACATAACTGTTGGTCCTCTCGCCTCAACGGAGATGTTATGCGGCGGCCATCCCAGAGTAATGGATCAGGAAATGGGATATCTGTCAGCCTTGGGGGGTGCGGCGACTTATGTTATAGAAGGCGAGCAATTGATCATCGCCAACGAAGCTGGAGAGCCTGTGGTGATATATGCGGTGGCTGAACCAAAATCCTTAACCGGAAATCTTTGGCAAGTGATCAGCTATAACAATGGAAAGGAAGCCGTGGTATCTGTGATCATCGGAACAGAATTGACCGCCTTCTTCAATGAGGATGGCCAATTGACCGGATCGGCTGGCTGCAATAACTATACTGCTGCTTACGAAGTCGATGGCGAAAGCATAACTATCGGTCCAGCGGCTACAACGCGCATGATGTGCAATGAACCGGAGAGCATCATGGATAAGGAGATTGAATACCTGGCGGCATTGGAAATGGCTGCTTCGTATGAATTTGAAGATGATCGCTTGATTTTATTGGATGCAGAAGGAAGGCGAGTAGTTAACTACCAGCTTGCACGTACATTTGAGCTGACAGAAACTATCTGGCATTTACAAAATTACCTCACCAAGGGGGGTGCTATTGAATCGACATTGGATGGCTCTGAGATTACAGCCTATTTCAACGAAGATGGCATCGTATCCGGTACGGCCGGCTGCAACAATTATTCGGGCACGTATCAAGTTGATGGTGAAAATATTGAGATCGAATTGGGTCCCTTGACGATGATGTTTTGCGACCAACCCGATGGTGTGATGGACCAGGAGAGCGCTTATTTGCAGGCGCTTGATTCGGCTACAGACTTCCAAATTGTTGGTGATGAATTAGTGCTGCGAGACGATGCGGGCCAGGAAGTTTTGAAATATAAGGCTTCGGACTTGGTTGGTTATGTATGGATGTGGATAGAATTCCTGGAAAATAATGACACGACTACCGCTCCAGATATGCCGGGAAACTACACCCTCGAATTTTTACCAGATGGGGGTCTCAACGTTCAGGCTGATTGCAACAGTGCCAATGGTACTTACACCGTAAATGGCAACCAGCTGGATATGGAAATCCTGACGACCACACTGGCAGCCTGTCCACCGGAATCGCTCTCGGATGAATTTTTACAACTGTTGAATGATGCTGTAGCGTATATCCGCCAGGCAGATTTCCTATATATCGATATAATGTTTGATACGGGGACGATGAAGTTTTTCCCACAATAAATCAAATCCTTTATTCAAAAATATTGGGTGATCTGGTGGAAGATCACCCAATTATTTGTTTAAATTAAGGGGATAAGTGTCATATTGATAGGTGACACTTATCATTTGCCTTCAAAAAATCGAAGACCTATAATTAATAGTACGAAACATCACAATTATTGATTAGATTTACTTATGGAAGGGGATTCACACCCTTATAAGTTTCTTCAAACTAGGAGACTTTATGCCCGGTGATTTACCTAATCTAAATGATTTAGCGATCTTTCTGGTTGCCTGCGAGACCAAAAATTTCAGCCAGGCTGGCAGGCAGCTTCATCTCTCCCAGCCAGCGATCAGCCAGACGATCAACAACCTTGAGAAACATTTCGCGGCGAAGCTATTTGTACGCCAGGGACGATCAGTGGATTTGACGGAAGTTGGACAAGCCTTGCGCCCGATGGCCCAAGAACTTGTCTCAGCTGCTCGCCGCGTGGAGGAGTCCGTCTCATCGCTGCAAGGCGAGGTAGTAGGAGAGTTTGAGATCGGTTGTTCGACGGCTTCCGGGAAATATTTGCTCCCCAACCTGATCGCCCGGTTTCGGCGAATTTTCCCAATGGTACGGATCAATGTCCTGGTCACGAGCCGTGATTCCGTGCTCAAGAAATTGGTATCTGGTGAAGTGGCGATGGGGATATCGAGCAGGCTCGTCGAACACCGCGACCTGGAATACAAAAACTTCTTCTCAGACGAAGTAATTTTGATTGCTCCCTCAGACCACCGCTGGGCAGGTTACCGGCAGGTATACCCGGATGATCTACTCGATGAACCGATGATTTTGCGCGAGAAGAGCTCAGGAACGATTGAGGTATTGAAGGCTGGTTTATTGGAACAAGACATCTCCTTTGATATGCTCAACGTCACAATGGGATTAGGGAATGCAGAAGCAATAGAGATGGCAGTTGAAGAAGGCATCGGGGTGGCTTTCATCTCTCGCCTCGCCGCTGCTCGCGGTATCGAGTTAGGACGAATTGTGGAGGTGGAGGTAGAGGGGATGAAGCTGTTCCGCAAGATATATCTGGCACGCAACCAAAGGATCCCAACTACGCTTGCCCAGAGTGAATTCTGGGATTTTGTGCACAAGTCGGAAATTGAAGTGGCAACTCAATTTTCCAGCCCAGTGCTTAGCGCCTGAGAGGCTAATTTCGCTTGTTTCAGTCACCTTATTTCTCGCTGATTTATTTCTTCTACGGTCTGGCGTTTTTCAGCATGGGCTTAGCAATCCTGCTGGAGCTGGCCCATGGATCTGATGA
>CALBUI010000105.1 GCA_937968125.1 uncultured Anaerolineales bacterium
GATCTCAGTGCAGCGGTACTCGTTGATGCCAATTTGGAAAAGGCCGACCTGAGCATGGCGGACCTGAGCAAAGCTGATTTTAGTAAAGCTTTACTCAATGAAGCCAATCTCAGTGAAGCAATTATGGTGGAAGCAATTTTAACTGTCGCGGACATGACGGGGGCCGATTTGCGTGGGGCAATTTTGGCGAGAGCGGACTTGCGGGGTGCTGACATGCGACGGGCAAAACTAAGGGGCAACCTGGTCCGTGCTGATCTGACTGGGGCAAACCTCAGCGAAGCGATCCTGGTGTTGGCAGTATTAAGGGATGCCAATATGACCGGCTGCAATCTGACCAAGGCTGATTTACGCAACGCTAACTTGACTGGGGTAAACTTGACCGAAGCCGATTTGTCAGATGCCAGTACGGGCGAAACCAATCTTACTGGTGCAATTATGCTGGGGGCCACCATGCCAGATGGCGTGAAACAAGATCGATTTATGGAGCCGGAAGCAGTACCAGCCTGATTCGCCTTACTCAGTTTTTTATTATTGGTGGATTAATATTGGTTGAGAGTCGAAGAAATGAACGGGTTTAGGCCCGTTCATTTCGTTTACAGGATATAATTGCTCCTCCTAAACCGGTTGGGATTGGGATATCTTGAAATAAGATTGTGGATAAGGATTAGGACATGCAGGTTTCAAAAAGACAAGTCGGAATTGCTTTTATCATCCTTGGCATTGGATTATTCATAGCATTTCAGATCTTTCACCCCCAGATTATTGGCCTGTTAGAAAACTCTATCAGCGCTGATGGAGAAATCACGCCCAGCGGTGTGCGCCAGCTGAATTATGTATTCTATATTTTCACCGGCCTCCTGGTCCTTTTTGGATATGGGTTGATCAAGTTGGGAGATGAATCCTGGCGTCAAAGAATGGTGCAGGTTTTTCTCAGCGATCCAATTCATGGCGTTCTCGATTTTAGGCCTTCCCCGAGATTCATGCTTGTCGCTTCGACTGCGATCGGGCTTTTTCTTATCGTCCACATCCGTTTGTACGATCCGGCTTCGCGAATCTTCGAAGTGTTGTATCTAGAAGATGGGGTTTTTGAATCGCTTACCCCCATCCTGATGCTCGCCGCGGTCTTGCTGATCGGCCTATCCATCCCAAAGCTCAGGAAGGATGCCCAGTTTGTCAAAGTTCGCAATCTAATTACGATTATTTATCTTCTCTTGATGCTGGTGTTCTTCCTCAATGCGATGGAAGAAATCAGCTGGGGTCAAAGGATCTTTGGTTGGGAAACGCCGCAAACGTTTGAGGGGAATTTACAAGATGAGACCAACCTGCACAATTACTTCAACCAGTACTATCTATTATTCTACCGGCTGCTGGTTTTCTTCCCGATAGTAATTTTTATCGCCATCTGGCTGGAGATCAAGGAACGCTTCCTTGATTTTAACAGGCTGGTTTTGCCGCATCCAAGTATGATCGGATTGAGTTTGCTAATTGGAGCAGTCTCATTAATCTGGTTCAAAGAACAAGAATTGCTGGAAGAGATGTTTGCTTTGTTCTTTATCTTTTACAGCTTCAGGATTTATAATTGCTTTAGGGTCAGGGAGAAATCAGCAGAAATTGGTCAAGAGCAATGAGAGCTGAGCAAGAAGGAATCTGTAGAGGCCGCAGGCTGATAATTAATCGTTTGAAGGCTGGGTTTAAATGCTGGGGACAATATCCTCAAAAGACCTTGGGGTCTTATCTCTAACAAGAGTCATGATGGTGATATCATCCACTTGGGGTTCACTGCCGGCGAAGCTATATATCCCGGACAGCAAGGCATCCTGAACTGCCTGAGCGGAACTTCCCAGCTGGTCTCGGATAATGTCCAACATTCCCTCCTCACCCAGAAAATCCCTATTTTGATTTTGAGAATCAAGGACACCATCCGTATAAAGCAAAAGCATTGCTCCCGGTGGGATTTCTTGAGACCCCTGCTGCCAGGTGGCTTCATCCGATACACCTAGCGGCATGCCTGTCCCGGGAAGCGACTGACCGGGGCCTGTCCCGGGAAGCGACCGACCGGGGCCTGTCCCGGGAAGCGACTGACCGGGGTCTGCTCCTGTTACAGCAGTCTCTTCAATACCGAAAATATATGGTGGTGGGTGACCGGCGTTGCTGAAGATCAGTTCTCCATTGGTTGGATCCAAAACACCATAGAAGAGCGTCACAAACAAGCCGGCATCCAGGTCGGTGAGGATGCGCTGGTTGGTGACCTGCAGAAGGTGCTCAGGATGGTTTGGAAATTCTGCTGCATAGGTGCGGATAAGGGTGCGGGTGAGGGCCATGAGCAGTGCAGCGCCCATGCCTTTATCAACAACATCTGCCATCACGATCCCGAGACGCCCACTGGGCAGGGGGACGAAATCGTAGAAATCCCCAGAAGTCTCTTTAGCTGGCTTCCAGGTAGCTGTGATCTGCCAGCCGGGAATATCCGGGGAATGCTCAGGGAGCAAGCTGGCCTGCACCCGACCTGCTAAGGTTAATTCCTGGCGGCGCGAGCTGACTGCCTGGAAGGCGCGCGTGGCCTGGTTGAGGTAACCTCCCATCAACAGATCTTGCTCACGACGATCAACTAGGGAATCTTCGCGTAATTCTTCAGAAATCGTAACCACACCGATCGGCTGGCCACCAGGGACCATGAGAGGGATGGCACGCACGATGCGTTCTTCAGCTTCCTGTCCCCGCAGGGTGACCTGGTAGCGGTAAGCACGGGCTTCCAAACGATCTGCGGAAATAGATATTCCTTGATCGGCTGACAAATCTCCATCAGGGTTTAAATCAACCGAGCCAATTAACCGTAAATTGTCATCCTGGGATGGGCGAATCCAAATGCGAGATTCACTCACTCCGAAGGCGGCTGAGAGACCACGGCGCAGAAAATATGCTGCTCGAACCAGGTCCTCGGAAGCATACATGGAGTTGATCGTTGCCGGTAGCAGGTCGGTGTTTGAACCCCGGCTGCCCTGCAGGACACTGGCTTCAAGGTAATCAATGGCAGAATCCCAGCGACCGGCCATAGCCAAAACACGTCCAACCCGGTTGGGGGAGAAGTGGTGGCTGAGAAACTTACGGTAGATCAAATTCTGCAGCCGGTAGCGTTCGCCAGCAACTCTTTCCACGACACCGGTCAGGTAAAGGGGATCGAGATCGGGGGAGAGCGGCAAGGGCAATTCAACCCGGGGCACGCTATCCTGCTCCAGCAGCTGTACGATCCCTTGGAGTAGATCAGGATCTTCTTCAATTAAACGGATAGCTTCAATCAAGGGTGCGTAATGAAAGACATCTTCGCGTAAAAACTTGTTGATGACATAATTAACTTCCTTGGAAGCCAGGCGTCCGGCGTCTTTTGATTGAATCCGCTCGATGCAGTTCTGGCTAATCTGGCGGATAAGATAGACATCGCCGCTTGTGGCTGAGACCAGTTTGTGAACCGCAGGTCTGGTAGCACTGATCCCACCTTCGCGCAGGAAATCGAGGATCAGCGATTCGCTGTCGCTTTCTGAAAGATCACCAATGAAAACCCGGCGGGCAATGCCGCGGAAAGGAGATGATTCGCCTACAGCTAAAGTGGCCAGGCTTAAAGCACCAGAGACGACGACGGTCATGCGGCTCTCAAGCATTTGCTGATCCATGTAGGCTGCCCGGAGGGAGGTGAGCAAGGCTTGGACCAGATCGGTTGGCAGCGCTTCTAAAGGATCGATCAGCACCACCAGGTCAGAACCGATAGTCTCCAGGCTTTCGGACAGGAAGGCGCGATAAACCGCGCTGCTGGCCAGGTTCTCATCTGGTATCGGCAGGCTCTCACCAGTGGCTTCGGCAAGACGCTCACCGGTCAAGCGAATGAGATCCGCGAAGAATGCTTGTTGGGTGGTGGCGCGGATGTGTTGCAGGTCGATATAAATACAGGTCCAACCCAGCAATCGGGCCAGATTTTCTTCGATAAAGTGCAATAATAAAGTTTTTCCACACAGCCGAGGACCCAGTAATGCGCAGTAGACCCCCTCTTCCACGCATTGTGTGATCTGCTCTAAAGCTTCCCGGTGGTATCCCGCTGTCGCAGGAGCATCCAGAACAGGATTAAACCCGATCATATCCTTCTTCTTTTACTTTGCGATATAAATACTCGAGGTCATAAGTTTGCTCGAGAACCTTGGTGAAGACAGGCGATGTGAAGTAGAATTCTTTACCTTTGCGATGGATGACTCCAGCCAGGGTGAGCACGTTGCAAGCCTCATCGATCTCTTTTTGGGTCAGGGCGATACCTCCCTTTCGCAGGACGGTATCAATCTTCTCCTGGCTGAATCCCTTTTTACCAACCTCCTGTGTATCTTTCATAATGGCATAAATGAGTGCTTTTTCCCGGTTCTCCGTGTTCTGCATGAAGGAGGTCAGCAGGTGGCTGGTGAAGCCCTCATCTGAATAAACATCAATCAGGCTGTCTGGGCTGATCTCACGCCCACCAGTTTGGTCTAACTGCCTCAGTAGAATCAAACAGTAGTACTGGATCAGGTTGGGGTGACCGGCGGTCTCCTCATAGATGCGGCTGATGACTTCTTCTTCATTCCGGAATCGCACTCTGAGGTTTTCCATGGGCGTGACGATCAGGCTGCGGGCTTGCTGGCGGGTGAATTCACTGAGGCGGATCTCCTGGGTGAAGTTGTAAAATGGCGAATCGAGCATGTACTGTTCGCGCATGGCTTCGCGGAAACCGGCAATGATGTATTGGCAGGCGCCTTTATTAGAGGAAGCCCGCAGCATGCGGAAGAGCTCCCAATCCCCGCGCTGCATAATCACCAGGTTGTCCACCTCGTCCAGCAGGAAGATGATCTTTGATTTGAACTGTTTGCTCATCCGTTCCAGGAAGTTGGGGAAGAAGAATACATACTTCTGCAGTTCCAGGCGCGGAAGTTCACGCGGGTTGAGTTTTCGAACCACCTCGCGAATGTAATCATCGGTCGATAATAGATCGCTGCATTCAAGATATACCACGCGAGCAGACTCTTCCTGCTCTCGGAGGATGCGTTCCGTCTCACGCAGCAGGGAGGTCTTTCCGATGCGCCGGATTCCCAGAATGGCATGGTTGGTATCCGGGTTTGCCAGGATGCGCGAAATCTCGTGCTCGCGTCCAAAGAAGCGGCTGCCGGTGACCGGCGCGCGGGTCTCATACGGAGAAAGATAAGAGATCGGGACCTGGGCAGAGACGATATCGAGCAGCTCGCCAGTAGGCCGGCGAGAATGGAGTATATTTTTCTGTTCTTCCGCCCCGATCAGGACCAGGTTGTAGCTGAGGTTTGATTTGTGCCTGAAGAGGGGCAGGCTATTGCCATCGATCAGCACCAGCACGATCTGACGGGTGAGATTTCTCTCCCGCATCACATCCCCCAGGCTCTCCATCACATGTTGGGAGGTAACCTCATCCAGGTCTTTGTTCTGTACCCAGATCACCGGAGTCCGGTTTGAGAGGCGCAGCTTCCAGGAGGATAAATCGATCGTGAATAGCTGGTAACCCAGGCTGGGTTTACCAGCGTGCACAGAATAACCGAGCTCTTCGTGAAAGAGCCGCAGCAATGAAGGCCAATCACTACCCATCGGAGCACTCCATGATGACAGTTTGCCAGTTGATTCGAGCTAGGTTGAATTATAAACGATGGTCATTCTATTTTCCCTCACTCACAGCAATCATTTTCCCAGGTTGCAGGTTCGCCATTATTCTTTGGCGAGAGAGGATATAAACTGACTTAGAGTGGGTGGTGGTTACCAATGTTATCCACAAAGCGAAGGTCATCGTGGCGGACCTGACCGGGGAAAGACCGGCCAGCTATTACGTGATCGGCCTGGCGCATACATTGGGTAAGCCAGTGATCATCCTCGCTCAAACCGGTACGACCCGCCACTTTGATATTGCGGGTTACAAATGGCACTATTGGAACAGCGCTGAAGACCTGCAACCAAAATTTGAAAAGATTTTGTTGGGGACTATGATTGAGTCGGGGTTTGTAAGTTGACTCCAAGATTATCGTAACGGGGGCAAGATAATTCAGAATTTCAAAGTGTGTTCGCTGAGTTTAGAATTAGCCTAGGTTATTTCGCATTGGAAAATTGAAGGTTCCTAGATTCTAAATACAAGAACAATCTTATGGTTACCCAACCCAAAAAACAGCCACCAAGTGCTGAAATGATTAGGATCTTAGAGTCCTTCTGATCAACTACTAGGGTTACACCTGATTTAGTTACTATTACTAGAATCTGGCTTCTCTAAATACACCCAGGCAAGGCCTAGGAAGCCGCCGATAATGACCCCTACGCCGATAGCTCTCAGCCACAAGTTTGGATATTGCCAATTATTAACTGTCCAGGATGCCATCATGAACGCCGTGATTCCGACAATGGCTAAAATCAAGGCCGCGGATATCCTCTGGGTGCTGAGTCCTAAAACCAGACCAAAACC
>CALBUI010000106.1 GCA_937968125.1 uncultured Anaerolineales bacterium
TCATTACGATCTTCACCTTCGAATCATTCGTTCGATCTACCGTACCCAAATCCAGATAATAAAAGCATGAAGGTTGATTTTCTAGGTGAGCTAGTTTGGGCATACCCTTGTGTTTAATATTCCAACAGTTGATAAGATGAGGGTTTGGTGAATTTGACCAAAACATGGAGGTTCTTATATGGAAGCGAAAACAAATCAGGATCTTTATCTGAGATTGGAAAGCAAGGTCGAGCAAACTTTACCAATCTGTGGGAATTGTGCTCAAACGACTTTCCTTTCCCTCCAGGAAGAATTTGACCTGGGAGGTGAGGAAATCCTGAAAGCATTGACGCCATTTCCCGGAATTGCGCTGCGAGGAGAGACCTGCGGTGCTGTTACTGGAGGTTTAATGATTCTCGGGCTGGTTTATGGGCGGGATAAAGATAATTTAGACAACTGGAAAGCATATCTCCGCTCCCTCCCCCCTTCCAGAAAATTCTGCCATCGCTTCGAAGATGAGTTTGGCAGCACGATGTGCGGACAAATCATCGAGACTGAATTCGGGAGGTCATTCGATCTTGCCGATCCGGTCGAAGCCATGCAGTGGTTTGAATGTGGGGCAGTGGAAAAATGCGGCCGGGTAATAAAGTCTGGTGTTCGCCTGGTGGCTGAGATCATTCTGGCGGATAACAGAAAAACTACCTCGGCCTAAAAAGATTTCAATTCAAAGCCCAATCACCTGATACTTTTAGATTGGACGCGAATTGACACAGAAAAACGCAGAAAAGATATGTGTCCACTTTTTTGGGTAAGATCATAATCTTTGTCATGGCAAGATCAGTGTTTGTACATAATTCTGGTCATTAATAGCAATTTCCGCGTTCATCTGTGCTTGTCCGCGTCCATATAATATACTGTCGGGTCGCTAGTTCAAAGCTAATATAGTGATTAGTAATGGGGTGATCAAAGAAGATTCTACCCAAATCAATCGAACCCGAGCATCTCGTTCCTACTACCAGATTGTGATTACTGCAAAGGGAACACTGCCGCGACCAGCCACCCGATAAAGAGCGCTCCACCTATTGCAAATGAGGCTCGCCAGCGGTACGGTCCTGCGGCCAGGGCATGTACCCCCAGCACGAGCGGGAAGATCGGTAGAATTAAAATCAGAAAACCTAATTCTGTGTTTAATTGCATAGCAAGATAGAGCGCAAAAACCAAAATCAAGCTGTACGCCAGCCACCAGGCCGCTCTCCCTAACCTGGAAGTTGGCAGCACAGCCTGGGCTACTGAAAGGAACCAAGGAACGCTTAGAGCAAATCCCAACGGCCATAAGATCAATCGCCCGGGGATTAGCAACCAGGGCAGCCAGACATAGTTCCCTAGCCACCCCAAACCAATCCACAGCGCGGCAAACACCATCAAGCCGCCAATGAGCGCCGGGAGGGTAATCTGTCCACGCATCCTTCCCAACAAGAGGATGCTAAATGCGCCAGCAACGGCAAACCAGACCAGCAGATACCCACCGACTAACATGCCCAGCAAATTATTAATTTCCAAACCAGCTTGAGAGAGCACGAAGAAGAATGCTGTTGCTCCTAACGCCCCAAATAGCAACGCTGCAATCCGCCTTCCGACGGAGACCGTCACCTGTTCAAAGAACCGATCCTCCAATTTATACACCAGGGCGGACAGGGACCAGAAGAAGAGCAGCGTACCGGTTAAACCCACTAAGTACCACAGCATTCGGCGGTCAGTAAAATCATCAGCTCCAGGTTGAACACCAAAAATGCCATCCAACCACTCCCGGGCGGCTTTCTGAGTGGTCGGCGAGAACAGGATCGTGACATGCTCAACCATGGGAATGACTTCCATTTTGCGCGCTGTTCCAGAACGGAGTTCACCACCCGCGCCACCTGCCTGGACGAGCAGCTGTTCTGCATTACCCACAAAGCGAGGGTCTAATTCTTCTACCAGGAGCAGCAGGTTGCGCGGCAATTCCGGTGATACCTGCGCATCGACGGGAGAGACAGCGATTGTCGCCATCGTTTCAGGATGCTTAACGCCATATGCCAGGGCCATTCCACTGCCCATTGAATGACCAAGGACTGCGACCTGTTCAGTTGATAAGCCGTTAACCTGTGCCGTAAGCAACGCTGTCTCTGCATCAGCAACCAATGAATTTACATCTCGGTCTTCAGGTAGGGATTGCGGATTACTTCCGTGTCCTGCGAAGTCCCACAGTGCAACGTTATACCCAGCATGGGCCAGAGTCAGGGCATACCCTCGCATGATCACCCGTGAACCGGCCACCCCATGACCGATCAATACCAGGGGACGGTTTTGGCTGCCTTCAACTTCTGCGGAAATTAAGGTTACAGGGAGGTCAGCAACCACCAAGTCAGTGACCTCAAGACCACTGGTCGCGGACTCTAACTGCCAGATGGCTACTATGACCATCAGCAGTCCCACCCCACCCGCAATCCAGCGCGCTATCTTCATGTGTCCCACCTTTCAAGTGATCCTGGATCGGTTCTCTTCATACCCAAACATCAGTCTCCCAATACATAGAATTTACTCTCCAGGTACTAATATTGTATACTAGGAATCCACCTACAACACATTTTGGCGAAGAAAACCATCAAAATTGCAGGATCAATTTCTATTCAGATTTGAAACTGGATTTTGGGATAATCCGGAAAAAAGGAAATAGATACTCTGAAAGTGAATGCTGATTACTCAATCACAGTTAAAGGATCGACATTACTGCCGATCCGCTTATCGAAAACGTTCAGGTGAGTGTGGTACCCACAATCACGATTAAGGCACGAGCGTCCCGCATAATCCGTCGTGTAGCCGATATTACTTTCTCGGCCAACCATCTGGCCCAGCTCGATCTGATCGCCAACAGCAACTTTGTACTTACCATGCAGCATGGTCACCTGGTAAACCTCGTTTTCGATCACCAGGGTAGGATTGCCCCATTGATCTGTATACAGGTCAGCCACATATCCATGAATTGGAGATTTAATAATCGCGTT
>CALBUI010000107.1 GCA_937968125.1 uncultured Anaerolineales bacterium
CTAGAAACCTTACTGCAAAATAATGAATTGTGGCAGAAATCCCCTGCGCTTCAAGGTCTTTTTCCAGCGGTTGAAGCGCTGGGAGTTAGCGAATATGTGCGCTTTGCCCCGCAAATTATCCGTGGATTGGATTACTACACCGGGACTGTCTTCGAAGCGCAGGCAGTCAAAGGCGATGTAAGACGTTCAATCCTCGGCGGCGGCAGGTACGACAACCTGCTGTCAGATGTCGGCGGGGACCAGATTCCTGCCGTGGGCTTCGCTATGGGCGATCTGGTCATCACACTGGTACTGGAAGAATTAGGATTAATTCCAACAGATATCAAAACACCGCCGGCATCGATCATGGTGACTGTCTTTGATGAAACTTCTCTTAAGGAATCGCTTTCCTTATCAAAAGAACTGCGCGCTGAGGGCCTAAACGTTGCCTGCTACCCCCAGGTGGATAAGTTGGGTAAGCAATTAAAATATGGCGACAGGACTGGAGCAAAAATAGCTGTAATTCTCGGTTCTAACGAAATTGCAGCCGGAGAAGTCACCTTGAAAGATTTGCGCTCGGGAAACCAGGAAACGTTACCCCGATCTCAATCCTCAAACAGACTCTTACAAATGCTGGAGGAAGATTGACCAGGCAGCATTCTTCTACAAGTAGATATTTCTAGTAATCAACTAAGGGCGGGTACGGAAGAACACAATCATAGGTGGGCAAATGATGATGCTTAAATTTCTTTTGGGTCTATTTGGATCACATATAATATTTTGGCTGGCCGGTGTAATTATTTGGTTCGTGCTTAGCAGAATTAATTACCTTATGAAAAAACGACGTGGAGATGAATATTGGGAAAAATTCTGGATTGCGAAAAGGGCTGAAGAAAATGAGCGAATGAGAGACCCATCTTACAAAGCTCAAAAAGTTTGGGATGAGCCTCAAGAGAGGTATGAAGAAATTCAACCCCAGAAGAGAAATAACTAAAAGAGTAGTACTAATTTTTTGATGGTAAGCTAGTGTGCGTGGACTTGTATGCCAATTTATAGTAAACTTGGAGCGCCTAACTGTCCAGTTTATTCACTGGAAAGCTAGTTTGCATGGTGGGCGTAGCTCAATAGGCAGAGCGCCTGTCTGTGGAACAGGTGGTTGAGGGTTCAAGTCCCTTCGCCCACCCACATGAAAGCCATCCAAAAGGGTGGCTTTTTCTGATTCTAAATTCACCATTTTCTGATGATAGAATTTAGAATATCCAGAAATACCTGCTCAATAAATATCCAATATCTAATACCAAATATTAATTAAGGACCGGCACTTGCGAAACCTCGTTCCTCATTTCATTTTAGAGAGATACAACGCTGGAGAAAAACGCGGCAGCTTCCCGGCTGTCGGGATGTTCGTAGATATTTCCGGTTTCAGCCAAATTACTGACGAATTAATGGAACATGGCCAGCACGGGGCTGAAGTTTTGGCCGATGTAATGCGCAATATATTCTCACCGTTGGTCCAGATCACGTACGAACAGGGTGGATTCATCTCAACACTTGCCGGTGATGCCTTCACAGCCATCTATCCTTCCAGGAAGGACGCTAAAAATGCTTCCATCAGAGCTTTATCAGCTGCCTGGCAGATTCAGCAAGAATTACAACACCTGGCTGTCCAAGTGACGCCATACGGGAAATTTGTTATCTCGGGAAAAATTGGGATTGCATTGGGAGATGCAACCTGGGGAATCGTGAGTTCAGACGACGGTAGCAGGGCTGCTTATTACGTCACAGGATCAGCTGTGGAAGAGAGTGCGATAGCGGAGGGAAAAGCCAGCTCGGGGCAAATACTGGTCACATCACAATTTTATTCCATTACTGCTGATTATGGGGAATTTATCCCCCAAAAAGAACATTTCAAGGTATCCGGGTTGGTTACTGACCCACTCCCACCAAAGTCCATTGATCGACCCTCAATTGATCTCAATCTTGCCTATAAGTTTTACCCTCCATCCTTGTTTGACCAGGTGCACAGCGGTGAATTTCGCCAGGTTGTAACCATGTTCGTCAACTTGCCGACCGTACGAACTGAGGATCAACTGGACATCTTTATGGGATCAATATTCGAGCTCCAGGATAAATATGGCGGTTTGCTGACCCGGCTTGATTTTGGCGACAAAGGATCGAATCTCTTGATGTTTTGGGGGGCACCTGTGTCATTTGAAAATGATATTGAGCGAGCACTAAACCTGATCTTAGAGCTGCAAACCCAAACCAGTATCCCGATCAACGCCGGAATTACTTACCGGATTGCTCACGCTGGATATATTGGTTCGACGATCCGGGAAGAATACTCCACCTATGGGCGGGGAGTTAATCTCGCGGCAAGATTTATGTCTACTGCCCACCGGGGAGAAATTTGGGTAGATGAAGAGATAGCCAAGAGGGCAGAATCTAAGTTCGAAATAGAACTAGACAGTGAATACACCTTCAAGGGATTTTCGCAAAAGCAGATGGTCTATTTACTTGAAGAGCGAAAAGAGGAAGTCGAAACCCTTTATCAAACCGCCCTGGTTGGCCGACAGGCAGAATTGAAGGTAATATCCGATTTTATTAAACCGCTATCCGAAGACAATTATTGCGGGGGTTTGATCATCCTGGGAGATCCCGGGATAGGAAAAACTCGTCTGGTCAATGAATTTTCGAATGAGGCAGATGCTGATTTTCGCTGGGCCCTTTGCCAGTGCGACCAGACAATCCGCGCATCGTTCCATCCTATCAGTTACTGGTTGAGACAGTATTTCTCAGTTACCTCCTTCCAAAATGAGGCCCGCAACAAACGTAATTTCAATCGCAAAATCGATCGGGTAATTGCCTCCCTTGAGGATAAGAATCTGGCTGCGGAATTGGATAGGACACGCTCGTTCTTGGGAGCCCTAATCGACCTTTATTGGCCCGATTCTCTTTATGAGCAGGTAGATCCGCAAGGTCGGTACGATAATACTATCATCGGGTTGGTTGCTTTGATCCGGGCTGAAAGTTCTTTCCAACCAATCATCCTTCAATTAGAAGATGCACAATGGTTGGACGAAGATTCATGGAATCTTTTAACCCAATTGGATCGCACGATAAAATCACATCAAGAAAACAATTACCCATTAGCCATTATTGCAACTGCGCGTTTAGAATTTTTATCCTCTCGTTACAAAGATGGAATTGAATTCCAAGAACTTCGAATCGGTGAACTACCTCAAGATTCATTAAAAACAATAGCGGAACAAATTCTAGAAAGTCCTGTGTCCGAACAGCTATTGGATTTGCTGCATGAACGATCGGATGGAAACCCATTTTTTGCAGAGCAAATCATTTACTACCTGCAGGATGAAGGGAAATTGGGAAAAGAGAATGGTGAATGGGTAATAAGGGATCAAACTCAATCCCCACTTCCAGATAATATTAGGGCTTTGCTGGTCTCCCGCATAGACAGATTAGCCCAGGAAGTGAAAGATGTGGTTCTTACTGCGGCTGTACTAGGAAGGGAATTCGAAATACCGCTTCTGTCACATATGCTAGAGGGGCAGATAAACCTGATAGAAAATATTGCCAATGCAGAGCAAAACGCAATTTGGTCAAGAATTAGCGAATTAAGATATTTGTTCACCCACGCTCTACTGCTCGATGCAGCCTACCGCATGCAAGTCCGTTCTCGGCGGCAAGCATTGCACAAATCAGCTGTCCAGGCAATCGAAAATCTGTACAAGGAGGAAATAAATTCGTATTCCACTGATCTTGCATACCACTGCGAAATGGCCGGACTTGTTGATAAAGCAAGAACACACCTCCTTGATGCAGCCGCAGCAGCCAAAGGAGAATACCGGAATGCCCAAGCAATTGACCTTTTTTCTAGAGCATTGAAATTTACTTCTAATGAAGATTTCCGAACTAAATACAATATCCTTATAGAACGAGAAGACCTTTTTAGTATTACCGGTCAGAATGAAAAGCAGCTTAAAGATCTAGAAGAACTAAACCAGTTCGTCAATTCATCTGAGGATTTTTTTTCATCTCAAGATCAAAACAAATATCGCTCCAACTTAGCCATTAAGTGGGCAAATTACGAAATTGAATCTGGGGAATACCAGAAGGCAATTGAATCCGCTCAGGAAATAATTTCCATCTCCGAACAGGCAGACATCAAAGGAGACCTAGATGATGCTTACCTAATTTGGGCGGCGTCTCTTTTCCGTCGAGGTCATTTTAAAGAGGCGGCAGATAAAGGAAATATCGGCTATACACATGCAAACGCCATTGATGATCATGATGGAGAGATCCGCTTACTTAATTTATTGGGAATGATTGACTTGGGCATTGATAATCCAAAAGGAGCAAGAGATTATTTTTCCCGCAGTTTGGATCTGGCAACAAAATATGGAAATCTACGTGACCAGGCCAGAGCTCTGAACAACCTCGGAAATGAAGCCTTAGCCGGAGGGAATTTTAATTCAGCCCATGATTACTACCTGCAATCGTTAGATCTGGTTAGGACGATTGGTGACCTACCCCGTGAAGGTCTTGTCCTGATCAATCTCGGTTATATTGCTGGGATTATGGGGGATTATCTTTCCGCCAGGGATTTCTACGATCAATCACTACGCAGTGCACGCCAGGTGGGGAATAATATCCAAGAAGCTTACGCACTTATAAATTCCAGTTCAGTACACCGGGCTCTAGGAAATTATGAGGAATCCCTATCACTTGCCAATCGTGGGCTAACAATTGCCAGAAATGCAGGAGACAGGAACTGGGAGGCATGGGCTCTCACTTCTTTGGGAAACACGCATTTCGAACTGGGCAATTTAATGGATTCGGCAGAATCGTTCAAGGACGCAGTCAAACTCCGCCAATCAATGAAACAAAAAAATTTGGCCAGTGAACCTTTAGCTGGGTTGGCTCGAATTGCTATCGAGGAAGGCGAGCTCCGCGAAGCTGTGCAATATATCAATCCAATAATAGAATTTCTTGAACCTGGGGGAACACTTGACGGTACAGATGAACCAATTCTTGTGTATCTGACCTGCTACCAGGTTCTTCATGCAGCAGGAGATACTCGATCAAAAAACATTCTTGAAGCTGGCCATCTTTTGCTTTTATCTCGAGGTGCCGGTATTATAGATGAAATTATGCGGAATAATTTTTATGAAAATATTCCGCATAACAAGGTTTTGCTTTCTGAATGGAAGGCACTCCAAAATTGAAGGCTGCCAACCAGTTTTTATGTTGAATTAGATCCATCCAACCGGTGGATCACCCATTTTTAGTTTGGCCGATCTAAATTTCTTTTTGCCCACCTTCTTGACCTTGGCATTTTTAAATTTCACAGTTTTCTTTCCATTCCAATATACCAGGTCTTTTTTGGATTTTTCCTCGACCTGGATTTCATATGATTTGGGCATATTCCCCTTCACCTTTTTTCCAGAGGATTTTTCTTGAAACCCGAAATTGCCGATCCAATTATATTTCTTATAATCTTTGCTGTTTTTTAGGCTGTTTGGAAATTTCTTCTCAAACACCTTGTAGCCATCTGGGACACCAACCTTCAATTTTCCACCATGAAGTGCTTTGATTTTGTCACCCATTGTTCTCTCCTTTTGAATGGATTTTAGGGATTTACAACCTGCAATGATATTATAAGGGCAAATTTCAACCATTCATGTCTGAATTACAAGATTGAACCGATCACCAGTTCATGAGTCTATCAAAAATATTCACCTTTACAGCGATAATATTAATCTCTGTTCTCATTGGCGCGTGTACGCAAGATCTATCTTCTTCTACTGAATTTTTCCAGGCGGATAGCTCCCCCACTCCCGTTACCTCACTTCCAACATTACCACCAACCGCGACCAGCGCCCAGCAAGCAAATCCCACCTCACAACAAATCTCAGAGACCAAATTTGGATTTACGTATCAACAATCAAATGGGAACCGCATCGTTCCAGGTGCGGGTGATTTTGCATCACTAACACCAATTGACATTCAGCTGCCAGGCACCCCAAGTTGGGTCGTAGGAGTTCCTTTTCAGGAGGGGATTATCTGGTCAGTTTCGCTCGAGAATGGATCAATCATCAGCTTGTTCAGCTCAGAACAGGGAATAAGCGATTACCCAAATCCCATCCCAAGCCTATCTCCAGGTGCACCTATTCACTCTATAGTGTCAGACAATCAGCCTGCATTGGTCACAGTCCCGGATTCAAGCCAGTCAAAAATAACACATCCGATCTACTTACCAAAATCCAACAGCAGAGCTTACATCACACAAGATGGCGATTTGAAGTTTATCGATGCTGATGACAAACTCTTAGCAACTTTATCAGTCAACGCACTTCCAGATGCACGAATACTGGTTGATGATCAAGATCGTATATTAATATTGACCGAGCCAACCGAAATATACAATCATGCTGTATTGGGTGATGGCCTGGAAGCAAGAACTATTACATTGATTGACACCGATCCCACCACACGAGTAATATCGACGATATCACTTGAAGATAACGAAGTTATTGAAGGCATCGCTCCAATCTGGGTTGACCTTATAGGAGATGGAGATCGAGAGATCATCGTGACTGTCAGCGATCGTGAATTAGGGGCTGGTATTGTAGTATTCAGCGAAACCGGAGACCGTTTAGCGATGGGGCCTATGATGGGACGACCTTTTCGCTGGCGTCACCAAATCGCTGTTGCGCCGACTGGTCCTGATGGAGAGAATGAATTAATTGTGGTTCGCACACCCCATATTGGCGGTGTAATCGAGTATTACCGGATTGAAAATGGGGAATTAAAGGTAGCTGCTGAATATGCTGGCATCACATCTCACGTGATCGGATCGCGAAATCTCGATATGGCTGCCGTTGTAGATCTGGATGGAGATGGTGCTTTTGAAGTGCTGCTTCCAACTCCAGATTTGGAAGAACTGGTTGCAATTCGGCGTACTGAACCGGGGGCCGAAGAAATTTTGAAGCTACCCATTGGTGGGCAATTGAGTACAAATATCGCTGGGGTAAACTTTCCCAATGGCCAGGTGGCTTTTGCTGTCGGTAGTGCGGCTGGGGTTTTGAAAATTTGGACGTCTGAGTAAGTAATTTCCAGCAATTTACCCCACAATTTATTGAAATCAACCAACAATCACTCGATAATTATGGTTATTAGTATTATCTGGTGGAAATATCTGATTTAAATCCAGATTGTCTATGACTTTCATAAGTATTTTGCAGAATGCTTTGTGTTTATAATGATTAACACTCTCAATTTTGAGAGAAAGCGAACTTTGAATTAGCCACATTAGAAGGACAACCATATGATTGAGATATTGGAAAACCAGGATGCACCAGTCTTCTCCTATCCATTAGCCAGCGGTGACATGCGCTACATCGAAATTGGGGAACGGGAGATTTACCTTCGGAGTGATTCAACAACAGGGTTCTTGTTCAGGGGTGAGATTTCGGGATGTGGATCTGAATGTTTCGTTGAGTTAAACGAAATTCTCCTTGAATATGCTATGAGCTGTGAAGGATGCCGGGAGGAAAGTAAGGCTGGTGAGGAAGTTTCCTGTTTTGGAGAGCACCTAGGAAAAATATTGGTAGCCCATACCCATGATGCCATCGCTGATTTGTCCGGTGAAGATAAATTGGCATATTCATTCAGGTGCATCCTGAACTCAATGAGTTCGAAGTATAGCGAGAATATCAGCACGAACCGTTTGGAGTATTCATTGGATTGCTGTCCGCTGCGAGAATGTGCCAGTGATACAGGACTCAACCGGAGCGTTGGGATGGCACAAATTTCGTTCGTTGCTCTTTGTAAGTACCTCATCAAATCCCTGGCGCCTGATTGGGAATTGATTGAACCAATTGCGGAAGGCGACATCCCCATTCATAAAATTCTTATAACAGCCGCATAGGATATCTATCTAAATTTCTAGAAACCATTATCTTGATAATTATTAACGGGAAACGTTGGTTGACCACCATTTTATTATCCACAATCTTTACCCAATATTCGGGAGACTCCTGAAAATATGACCACAAAGAAACCGATCCGTCCTGAGGAAGAGGTCCACCCAAGCGGTGATGAGCGGTATCTAGCGATTGACCGCACAATGAAGCAATTCAAGTATGAAAGAGATTCTCTACTTGAAGTGCTGAATGCCGCTCAAGAAGTTTTCGGATATTTATCCAGGGACTTGCTGATCTATATTTCCACCCAATTGAAAGTCCCCATGAGCCAGGTGTATGGTGTGGCTACCTTTTACCACTTGTTCACCTTCGAACCTCAAGGTGAGCACAACTGCATCATTTGCAAAGGAACTGCCTGCCATGTGAAGGGGGCAGACAGAATAATTGAGGCCTTGTCGGAGGAATTCAACATCAATGCTGGAGAAACAACCCCAGATGGCCTTTTCAGCCTGACGATAGCCCGATGCCTGGGCAGCTGTGGACTTGCCCCGGTCATTGTGCTCGATGGGCAGGTTTATGGTAAAGAAACTCCGGAAGCAGTGAGCAGACGGGCAGCTGAGGTGGTCTCAAGATCGAAAGAAGAACTAACTCAAACGATGGAGGTTGGATGAACTTCAATAACCTTGAGAAAATTGGGCAGAAGGAGCTCGACAGGCAAGGCAAATATAAGCGCAGGATCTTCTGCTGCACGAGCACAGCCTGCCTCTCTGCAGGTGCAGGCCAGGTGCACACCTCACTTGATCAATCCGTTGAAGCATGCCGGTGTGATGAACACGAAGCAGAAGTGGTAAAGACTGGCTGCATGGGATTATGCAGCAGTGGACCATTGGTTCGAGTCGAGGAAAAAGAAAAAGATCCAATTTTGTACGGTAATATCACTTCAGAGCTGGCACAGCAACTCGTCTCCCGCCACGTCCCAATAGGGGAAATAGATGATGAGCTGGAGGAAGGGGATCAAGATTTAAGCGTCACCCCTCATGACATGCTCCATTATCGGGCAAGCTTGAAAAAAGCTGGGAAAAAATCAGACCTGGATAAAAACATCATCTCCCTCGATCATCCATTCTTTTCCAAACAGGTAAAAGTGGTGCTTAATGAAACAGGTATCGTTAATCCAGACAAACTGGAGGATTATTTAGCTCACGGAGGTTACCAGGCGCTGGCTCATGTGTTGGAAAACATGACCCCAGAAGAGGTCTGTGATGAAATTTTAGAAAGTGAATTGAGAGGGCGTGGGGGTGCTGGATTTCCAACTGGGATGAAATGGAACTTTGTCCGCAAAGAGGGCGCCGAGGATAAATTCGTCATTGTCAACGGTGACGAGGGTGATCCCGGGGCCTACATGGATCGGACGGTAATGGAAGATGATCCTCACCGGGTTCTGGAAGGAATGATTATCTGTGCATACGCTGTAGGAGCCAGTGCTGGATATTTGTACATTCGTGGTGAATATCCGATTGCCATCAATCGCATCCGGAAAGCCATTCGAGATGCCAGGCGACGTAAGATACTCGGTAAATCCGTGTTGGGAACTGATTTTATGTTCAATGCGGATGTCCGAATTGGAGCTGGTGCATTCGTCTGTGGTGAAGAGACTGCCCTGATACATTCCGTTGAAGGAAAGCGTGGAATGCCCCGCATGCGGCCACCTTATCCTTCGACCTCCGGTTTATGGGAAGCACCCACTGTGATCAACAATGTTGAAACAATGGCGAATGTACCCTCAATCATCAATAACGGGGCAGATTGGTATGCCAGCATCGGAACCGAAAAAAGTAAAGGCACCAAGGTGTTTGCCTTAGCTGGTCATTTACGGAATACCGGCCTGATTGAGGTTCCAATGGGGATCACTTTGCGAGAAATCGTTTACGAGATTGGCGGTGGCATACCAGAGAATCGCGGCTTTAAGGCTGCCCAGACCGGAGGGCCAAGCGGTGGTTGTATTCCAGAGGAATATCTAGATTCTCCTGTGGATTATGAGAGCCTGAATAAACTGGGTTCCATTATGGGCTCAGGAGGATTGGTGATCATCGATGACACCACAAAAATGCCAGATTTCGCGAACTATTTCATGGAATTTTGTGTTGATGAAAGCTGCGGGAAGTGCCTACCGTGCCGGGTAGGCACGGTCCAAATTGGGAAGCTTTTGGATAAGCTCATCGCAGGTGATGGCAGCCAGGAGGATATTGAGCAGCTCGAGAACCTCTGCGAAACTGTTAAAACCACTAGCCTTTGTGGTTTAGGTCAGTCAGCTCCAAATCCAGTCTTGAGTACATTGAAATATTTCCGCAATGAATATGATGAATTAGTTCAGCAAGCTCAAACTGCTGATTCTGGCTTGAATTGAGAATTTCCAGGACGAAATAACCTGAAGGGAGATAGAAAATTGGTTGAATTGACCATTGATGGTAAGAAAATTCAAACAAATCCAGGGACGACCGTTTTAGAAGCAGCCCTGGCGAACAATATTGACATTCCACGTTTGTGCCACCATCCTGAATTGAGCGTTTCCGGCGGCTGCCGCTTGTGCATAGTCAATGTGGATGGGTATTCAAATCCAACTCCCAGCTGCGGTTTAACCTGCCAGGATGGTATGGCAATCGAGACTCAGAATGAAGAGTTGTTGAAAAGCCGCCGGGAGATCATTGATCTGTTCATTTCCGAACACCCATTAGATTGCGTTACTTGTGATAAAAGCGGTACCTGCCTGCTGCAGAAATATGCTTACGAATTTGATATCACCAAAACAAGCCATGAATTCGAAATTTCAAAGCCAATCTATCAGGATGACAACCCATTCTTCATTCGCGATCACCAGTACTGCATACTTTGCGGTCGATGTGTTCGCGTTTGCGACGAGGTAGTTGGCGCAAAAGCGATCGATTTTGCGGGCAGGGGATTTGAATGCCATATCGCCACACCATTTGATGACCCTTTGAAAGATTCTACCTGTGTGTTCTGTGGAAACTGCATCCAGGTCTGCCCCACAGCTGCCCTGACGCCCGTCTCAAGGATGGGAAAAGGCCGAGAATGGGAGCTAGACCGGCTCAAAACAATTTGCGGGTACTGCGGAGTGGGATGCCAAATTGAATACGCCTTAAAAGATGGCAAAATCATCTATGCGCAATCAACTCCCGATGCTCCCGTCAATGGAGAATTTCTCTGCACTAAGGGACGCTTTGGTTGGGATTTCGCGACTGCACCAGAGCGGCTGACATCCCCGATGCTTCGGCGGGATGTTGCATACGAACTCGGCCTGACTAGTGAGAATTGGGAGCTGCCCCAAAAATCACCACTAGCAGTCAGAAAACCAAAAGTCGAGGACAGCCATATCCCCATTGATTGGGACACAGCTCTCGACCTTGCTGCGCGTAAGCTTTCGGAGAACGTGAAGGAGTACGGCCCTGATTCAATCATGGGGTTAGCCTCTGCTCGCTGCACAAATGAAGAAAATTACATCTTCCAGAAATTCTTCCGCTTGGGAATCGGTACGAACAATCTAGACCATTGTGCCCGCCTTTGACACAGTTCAACTGTTGCAGGCCTCGTGCAGGCCTTCGGAAGTGGCGCAATGACAAACTCAATCGCTGAAATTCGCGATACCGATTGTATCTTTATCACGGGATCAAATACTGCTGAAGCACATCCAGTTATCAGCTACGAGGTAATTCGGGCAGTAAATGAAGGAGCCCACCTCATAATTGTCGATCCAAGAAAGATCCCCTTAATTGAGCATGCAACCTTGTTCTTACAGGTTAAGCCAGGCACGGATATATACGTTTTCCTGGCGATAATGCACACCATAATCCGTGATGGACTGGCGGATGAAGCCTTTATCACCGAGCGCACAGAGGGATTTGAGGAGTTCAAAGCAACATTAGAGGAATATACTCCTGAACGGGCATCACTGATGTCTGGTGTGTCCGTCGAGCAGATCGAAGAAGCCGCCAGAATTTATGCACAAGGTAAACGAAAAAGCGGTCCATCAATTTATGACAGTCGACACGGGCACAGTTCGATCCTTTACGCAATGGGAATTACCCAGCGCAGCAATGGTACAGACATGGTAATGACCCTGGCGAATTTAGCTATGCTTTGTGGTCAGGTTGGCAAACCTTCCACCGGTGTAAATCCCCTACGCGGCCAATCAAATGTACAAGGTGCATGTGATACGGGATGCCTGGTGAACGTTTACCCAGGCTACCAGAAGGTCGGGGATGAGACAAAACGCAAAACCATTGCTAAAACTTGGGGTGTGGATGAGCTGCCTGGTGAAGTCGGTCTGACCATCGTGGAAGCGATGCATGCCGCAGTGGATGGAGATGTGCGCGCGGTGTATGTCATGGGTGAAAACCCCATGATGTCTGATCCAAACACAAGTCATGTTGAGAAAGCGTTGCGCAACCTGGATTTCTTAGTTGTACAGGATATTTTCCCAAGTGAAACGGCCTTACTTGCACATCTAATTCTGCCTGCCGCCGCTTCTCTAGAAAAGGATGGCACGTTTACAAACACTGAACGACGGGTCCAGCTGATTCAACCAATCATAGAAGCTCCCGGTGATGCTCTCCCGGATTGGCAAATTACTGGCGGGATCGCAGCTCGCTATGACCGAGAAATGGGCGTTGAGCGCGACAAGGAGCATTGGATCTTTCCCTCCACACAGGAGATTTTCCAGGAGCTGACTACTGTCACCCCAATTTATGCGGGAATGAAACACGAACGCTTGGTTGGTGAGGGATTACAGTGGCCCTGCCCTGAACCAGATCACTCTGGAACTCCGATCCTGCACAAAGGAAAATTCTCGAGGGGATTGGGTAAGTTCAATCCTGTTTTGGCGAATGACCCCGCTGAGCAGCCTGACGAAGAATACCCATTAATCCTGAGTACAGGTCGAGTCCTCTATCACTACCATACTGGAACGATGACCAGGCGCAGTGGACCATTGGCCTGGGCAGAACCACGCGGTTACGTAGAAATTCACCCTGAAGATGCCGCGGCAGTGGATGTTTTAGATGATCGCGCAGTGGTAATCAACAGCCGTAGAGGCAGCGTTAAAACTCGCGCCAAGATCACTGAAAACGTTCCCCAGGGAACGATCTTCCTCGCATTTCACTGGCGGGAGGCTCCAGCCAATATGCTCACACAAGATTTTGCACTGGACCCAGTGGCAAAAATTCCTGAATACAAGGTATGTGCAGTTCGGCTGGAAAATCCTCGGGCGAAACGAAAAAAACCAGAACTCGTAAAACAAGCATAAAGTTGTTGGGTTTGTTTGACAATTAAGGATAGAAGAAAAGATCAGCCCCTCCTTTTCATCGGAAAGGAGGGGTGCTTCTTTTCAGCGACAAGCAGATAGCTGCAGGGATACTATTAGGAATTTTTCCGCTCGGCCTGGTAAACCTTGATCATATTAGAATCGCTAATGCGTTCTGGATGGGTGTATAAATTAAACCGATCGCGTCGCGCATAACCAATCAAAGTTATCCCCCATTTTTCGGCCAACTCTACTGACAAGGAAGTTGGGGATGTTCGTGAGATGACAATCCCAGCGCCAATTCTAGCTGCTTTTTGAAGCATATCAGAGCTGATGCGGCCAGTTGTCAACAACAGCTTATGCCTGATTCCTACATACTCTAATAGAAATCTTCCAGATATCTTGTCCAGTGAATTATGGCGCCCCACATCTT
>CALBUI010000108.1 GCA_937968125.1 uncultured Anaerolineales bacterium
TTTCGGATTTATTCGCATCAATCATTGTTATTCTCCTTTTGCTTGATTTTCTGCTGCTTGTTGAAAAGCAGTGAGGACATCGTCCCAAAGATTATCGACATAGCGGCGTAACTCAACCAGGCCGTCCGGCGCGAGGCTATAAATGCGCCGAGAACCCTCTTTTCTTACATTGACCAAGCCAGCGGACTTGAGCACGGATAAGTGCTGCGAGACGGCCGGCTGGCTGATAGAGACGACTTTGGTGAGGTCATTGACGGAGCAAGGTCCTTTTTGCAAGCGCTCTACCAGGGCGCGGCGATTGGGATCTGCAAGGGCTTCTAATGGGGGAATATAAGTCATAACTTATATAAGTATAAACTTATATTATTAGTCTGTCAAGGGGGGAATTTTGGGACTGGGAATCGGGGGGCGGCTCAATGATAATCTCAGTTGAGAAGAACCCATAACCCAGAAAACTTTTCGATATAGCCTATGATAACCTTCAATTGATGAAGTATGCTAAAAAACTGAATCGACTGAATTCAATGGGATCATGCAATCCTATTTTTAACGGTAAAATAACACCCCCCGACAATAGGCGCGACTGAGGTAGAAGTAAAAAGAACGCCTATCATTTCCCCAATGCCACCTCAGATGACCAAACTGCCATGGCTGATGTATGGCGTCTATCTTTGACCCAGCCCAAATTGAGAAGAGCTAATTTCGAACGCGATCTAACTTAATGGTGAATCTAAAATGATGAATTGGAAAGGCCTGAGCATCTTGATTGCAGCTATCATTTTCCTAGGTGTCCTCGCTGCTTGCCAGACACCACAAATTGTAAGTGAGGGAGATGAGCCTATGCCCGAGATAAAACCAACCAGTGATGAACCACCTGAATCTGCATTTGCCTCCCTACCCCAACGATCTGGTGCACGCACACAGACCAGCGGCAGCGTGCCGCACGTTCAGATTGGAGTAGAGCCAGTGCCAGCTGTCCACGATGAACTTCTGCGGCGCGCATTTTCCTTGCCAGACATTGAAAACCGGCCAACTATTGTTTCCTTGCCAGGGACTCGGGGGATGTGGTTGAGTGATGGGATTCCCTTAGCTCACGCGGAAGTTATTGTTTCTGGCCGCGAATTTGCCCACATCCACCCCGATGGCAGTCTACACGCGCCGCTGCCTTTTGAGCGAGCTATAGAAGCAGTAGAAAAAGGCTGGGCTGAACGCCACCCGTGGGCGGATCAGCGAGATGGTTGGGAAGGGCTGGTAATGCTTTTTACACCCCAATCGATGACTGAATTGGATGTGACCTTTCAACTGATCGTTGAGTCGTACAATCATGTAACTGGCCGAAATATTAATCCATCAGATTTCCAGCCGGCAAACGGCGATGACTGATTTAAACAAGCCATAATCCAAAAATCTGGATAGCCTATTACGGCTCTTGCAAGCAGATCCTTCTAAAGGGAAAAACTCTTCAATTGAAGGCTCGCATAAACGTTTCGAAGGCTAGCTCCGTATCCTGACCCTATTCAAGTTGTTAAAGTAGACATACCTTTTTTAGGTTAATTAGCCAGCCTACATATGAATACGATTTGCTGATTGATATTTTATTGCTTAACCCGATGATGTTAACAGCGATTCGAAGTTGGTTTGGAACTTCTTAAGCGCCACAGAAGATACCCAGCAGGTGGTCCAGGCTCCAGGTGCAGCCAGCAGCGGTGGCAAAGAGCACCACTTCGGCGATGAGCATGTTCCAATTCTGACCCTGTTCACACTGGTAGCAAGGATTAACTGAGGGGTCCTTGGTTGGCTTCACCCCTGCCAGGGCGATGTAGTTCAAGTTCAGGAAGATGGCCACCAGCAGCGAGATCGGTGTCAGGAAGCCCAAGACCAGGCCAATGCCTACTGCCAGCTCTCCGAGCAGGACCAGGTAGGGAAACCAGGATCGATTTGGCTCAACAGTCTTTCTGATCAGTTTGCCATAAGCTTCAACCGGGTGGTTGTCGGCCAAAGCCAGGGTCCAATCCACCATTTGGCCTTCAACGAATTTGCGCAGGGGCTTGTGGAAGAAGCTCTTCAGCCACCACAGGCCTATACCTATGCGCAAGATAGCCAGCCATTGTGAGACGGTTAAAAATCCAAGAATATCTTCCATGATTCTCCCTTTCCTGGTGTTCGTTTGTCCCTCTATTCAGGGGATTATTAAGATTGCATGATTTAATGACGAATTGCGGAGACTATCTCTTACTTTATCATGAGTTTACTGCCACCCACCGATGTTTTTGAGTTGGACACGGAAAATTCGCGTCATTTCACGATTATTAAATCCCAGATTCAAGGGCCCCGTGATTTATTTTTAAACTTCAGCTGCTGTTTTAGCCTCTTGAACCTTAATGGCCTCATTCAATGTGTCGATAAACTCATCCAAAGGTACCCGATGGACAAAAGCTGCGCGTTCGACCGTAAGCGCTTTGGTTAACATGCGCCGGAATGAATACTTCCCAACCCGTTTTACGCCAAATACTTCCATTACGTCGGCGATATCGCCATATTCTTCAAGTATGTCAGATACTTTCGTGTCTTTTGTTATTTCCAAGATTGATTCTCCTAGTAGTTATTTGACCGATTTCTGGTTACTAATTTAACATTGATGTTGTCGGTAGCACGTGGGAAAATCACAAAGCCAGTATCCAAACTGCTAAGTGATTTTCAACAAAGCTATTTAGATCGATACCTATTTTGACAATACAGATAGATTATATCTGTATTTTATCAGGTTTGGGTTGGTGTACCTGGGGATTGAACCACAGATTCATTGATTGAACTGATTACGCTGAGCCATTGATTTCTGGTACTCACCAAATAGCTTGTTGAACAATTGATATAGAGACGATGGCTCGCTATGATCAGCCAGCTTTGCGGATCAGCGGTTCCGAACATGTTCGCCGAGATTGGCGAGCCGGGGTATGTCAAGGTGTTGGAGGAGAGGTTAGAGGGATTGAACCGCTGAAAACGCTGAAGATATGATTTCACTGAATCACATTCTTAAAGTTATTAATTCGAACTGGGTATCGATACCATCTAGATGCGAACTCCTCAGCGTATTCAGTTGAATCAGTGAATCAGGTGTTCCGAACATGTTCACCGAGATGGGCGCACCAGGATATGTTGAGGTACTAGAAAAGCCAATAAATGAAAATAAATATTAGTTTCAAAGCATTCATAAGCTGAACGTGACAGAATACGTTTGACTTTATCTGCATATGAGATTATATTAATCCTGACCGATCGGGGGCCTTATTCCCAAAGTTTCAGAACAGATGGGAGCGAAAATGGATGCGGATATAAAGAGTTATGAACAAGTGAATTGGCGCGAATTAATAAGAAAGTATCAAGTACCCGATTTCCCAAAGGCAGCTGGTCAAATATTAACCTCAATCGTTCCATATATCGGGTTGATGATCCTGATGTATTTCACTTTAGAAATTTCTTATTGGTTGACGCTGCTCGTTGCCATACCGGCAGCAGGATTTGCTGTCAGGACATTCATCATTTTCCATGATTGCGGCCACCAGAGTTTTTTCGGTTCGAAAAACAAGAAAGCCAATGATGTACTGGGTGTGATAACAGGCATATTAACGTTCACACCATATCATTTTTGGAGACGGGCGCACGCCGAGCACCATGCAACTGTCGCCAAGCTCGATCAGCGCGGCAAAGGGGATGTCTGGATGCTGACCCTTGATGAGTGGAATGAAGCCAATAATTGGAAGAAGCTGATCTATAGAGTGTATAGAAATCCCCTGACGCTGTTTACAATTGGGGCCTGGATCAATATGCTGGTTGCACAAAGGATCCCATTTCCTGGTTTGAGCTCCCAAGATAAGAGAAGTATATTACTAACAGACCTGGCTTTATTGGTTATCGCTGTATCAATCAGCTTATTAATTGGTTGGCAAGCTTACCTGCTTATTCAACTGCCGGTGATGATGATCGCCCTCTCCGTTGGTGTGTGGCTATTTTATATTCAACACCAGTTCCCTGGTGCTTACTGGGCAAGAGATGAGGAGTGGGATTACCTGACAGCTTGTATGGAGGGGAGCTCACACTACCAGCTGCCAGCAGTTTTCAGGTTCTTTACAGGGAACATCGGATTCCATCATTTACATCACCTGTCTCACCTGGTGCCTAATTATCACCTGCCGCGACTCTATAAGGAACATCCCGAGCTCGCAGTAAAGCCCATCACCCTCCGGGACACCCGCAAACTGCTGGCTATTCGATTATATGATGAAGCGAATAGGGTATATGTAGGTTATCCTAGATGAGTAGCCCGCATTCCAATAAGTAAAGTCGATTCGAGATGCCCGGGCACCACGCTGTATACACCCGGTATTTCAGGGTGCTTGAAGAACGGTTGGGGAATTTAAATTCATAACGTAAGCCAGGAAATTAAAAGAACCAGTTCGCATCAGCCATGTGCTGGTATTTATGATTTGGATCCTTAAATCACCTGTCGGCAGCTAACAATCCCTTGTGCGATAATTCTTTCGTCCAGGATTTCAACTCGTCTCTGCGGGCGGCTCTCCATTTTCCTCATCAGCAGATGAACTTTGATCAGCAATTTGCTCTGCGACTGGTTCTTCCGGTGCACCCAGAACAGGAGCCTCATCACCCATCACGCCTGCTTCTGGCCTGGTCTGGAAAATCGCGCCCCCAATCAGTCCTCCGAGTGTACCTAAGACGATGTTTAAGAACACGCCAATCAAGTTAAACAGAATCGCCAGGCCACCGGCGAAATCGGGTTGGAGATCAAGTGTATCCGCAGGGAGTATTTGATTAAGGGCAGTGATGAGAGTCGCAATACCGGCTGCACTTATTAACCCCAAGATGAAATTAATCAAACCAGACCACAATCCCGCCAGAGCACCGACCGCCACACCCTGACCGAGCGTCAGCGTTCCTTCGAACCTTCTGTAGAGCCACACAGCCAGGATTGCACCTACCCAGTATCCCATACAAAGCAGGCAATTGATTAAATTGATCACTGGTATATTGGCCAGTGCTGCGATCACGATGCCACCGATCAAGCTCGAAATAATAAAGTTCTTGATGTTCATTGAATGAGCTCTCCTTTTGTCCGCTGCGAAGATCTATCTGGAATCTAATGGATGATTTCGATCTGTATTGATAAGTATATATAGATTTTGAAGTGAAATCAATCGGTCTTTGAAAATCGATTCATAAATTAGCAAACCCTGAAAAGATTAATGAGATCGGTAAAGGGCGTGGTCTAAATTGGTTTCAATCTGGAGCATCCCCCTTGGGTACAATGGATAACCTGCTGACTTTATCACAGCAGGATTTTGGGGAGCAGTGGGATAGAACCCTCCACTCGCTGCATGACCTAAACATTACGATGTGTTCTGATTTTGCATTAATAACGACCGGTATACCTGCGTAGCTCACAACAAAATCAATCAGAATTCTGACAAATGTACTCTGCCGAGAGTTCTGCGACGAATCTCGATCGACCGTATCAGCTACACATAGGTTTTCGTGAGTTCTCCTGAAAAAAGTAGATGTACCCGAAACTTGTCGTTTCATATGGAACCTTGACTACGGCATCTTTTTTGCTTCGTACGTTACACCACCTGCCACCCCCACAACTCGGTCTACCTGGCCGCGGTTATTCCTATAGAACGTAATCTCGAGATCAGATATTGGATCAGATACTGGCAGGTAAAAGTGGCTTTCAGCGCTTGCGAATAGTTCATATTCCATTTCAGTGGGTAACTGGATGAAGATACGTGTGCCATCGACGCGGATTGTCACGATATTGCCATCTGGATCCTGATATCTACCGGCATATGAAGCCAAGACCTGCGGATCAACCTGGACCAGACTGAATGGCAATCTGCCAATGAGTAGGCGAACAAAATAATCAATATCAACCGCTGCATTCGCCAGCAACACGACACCAAACTTGCGCTCAGGATCCCAAGCCAGATAGGAATGGGAACCATTCGTTTGCCCATTATGCCAGTGAGACCCGGGGTTTGCAGCCACTTGCCAGCCCAGTCCAATGGTATCTTTTCCAACGGATGGGCGCTGAGGTGTGTTTGCCAGCTGCAGAGCGGGCTGCAGTTCCGTTTCGGTCAGCCCCATATTGGCTGCGAGGAAGGTCAGCAGATCATTTGCTGTGGAGCGGATCATGCCCGCCCCAGCCAAGGTGGGATTGTCCCAGAGGTGGGTCTGAGCGAGACTGGCGGTATGCGGTGCGGCCAAGCGAGAACGCATCTCTGCCGTCAACAGAACGCGGGTGCTGTCCATGCCCAGAGGGCGGAAGATTCGTTCC
>CALBUI010000109.1 GCA_937968125.1 uncultured Anaerolineales bacterium
CCACAGTCTAATCCGGGCTTACGTCGGTCATGACCGTTTCGACACCCAGGATCAGGTCAAGACTTTGCGGATACTCTATGAGCATCTGTGGCTTTACCATAATTTCTTCCAACCCGTGATGCGCTTACAAGAAAAAATCTATCTCAATGAATTTCAATATCAGCGCAAATATGACCAGGCAAAGACCCCTTTCGACCGCTTGAAAGATAAAAACATCCTCAATAAGAATTTGATGCAACGATTGGATGACTTGCGTGCTCGGACCAATCCCCTGAACTTGCGTGACCAGATTGATCTTCAGATCGCTAACTTGCTCTCTCTTCCTGTTTTGGACAAGTCCGAGACCGTGAATATCTTTGAAACTTTGATCCAGGAGACCGACATTTCAGTAACATTATCTTTTGACTTGACACTGATCCTTCAAGTGAAATCACCGAAACTCAAGGAGGCCTTTCCGATGTAATGGTGTTTTAGCAGATAGCGTATACGCCAGAGGAATCTCCTATGTCCAATGAGCCTGTCCTATTAGTAACCGGTGCTTCCTCCGGAATTGGGGAAGCGGTGGCGAGGTTGTTTGCCCACGAAGGCTACCGGGTCTCTTTGGGCGCCCGCCGACTTGAGCGCTTGCAAGCAGTGGTGGCTGACATTGAGACTGCTGGTGGGGGTGCGCTTGCTGTGCAGGCAGACCTGACCAAACTTGAGGATATTCAAAGGTTGGTCGAGGATACATTGGGTGGATTTGGTCGAATCGATGTCCTGGTAAACAACGCAGGATTTGGAAGGATAAAATGGCTTGAGGAACTTGATCCTGTCAAAGATATCCAGTCCCAAATCCAAATAAATTTAATATCGGCGATATTGATTTCCCGTGAGGTCCTACCATTCCTCATCAAGCAAAGGTCGGGTCATATTATCAATATGTCCTCCATGGGGGGATTAGTCGCATCTCCTACGTACAGTGTATATTCAGCCAGCAAATTTGGCTTGCGTGGCTTTACAGAGGCGCTGCGCCGGGAAGTAGGTGTTTATGGTGTCCATGTTTCCGGGATCTATCCTGGAGCGGTGAGAACAGAATTTAAGCAGCACGCAGGAATTAATAGAAAAACTGGACGAACCACTCCTGATTCGCTGCTTTTGGAACCAGAAGAAGTCGCCCAGGCTGTTTTGAGGGTAGCCAGGCGTCCACGCAGAGGTTTGATCATCCCTTGGCAGATGCGCCCATCTGTCTGGATGAACATGCTCTTTCCCGGAATTGTTGACCGGATTATTGAGCGCAGTTTTACCCGCTTGGAACGTGATCTATAAAAACCCTCATTTTTGGGATTCTACACTTCGCTGACTTCGACCTTAACCATCTCATCGCCCTGGCGGATGGAATCAACCACCTCAGCCCCGCTGACCACTTTCCCGAAAACGGTATGTTTCCCATCCAGATGAGGCTGGGGTGAATGGGTGATGAAAAATTGGCTGCCGTTTGTGTTCGGACCCGCATTGGCCATCGATATGGAGTTGGTCTCGTGTTTCAGTGGATTCCCCCGAAGTTCATCTTCAAATTTATAACCAGGACCACCGGCGCCAGTGCCAGTCGGATCGCCTCCCTGGATGACGAAATCATTGATCACCCGGTGGAATTTGATCCCATCATAATATCCTTCCTGAACCAGGAATACAAAATTGTCGACAGTTTTGGGCGCGTACTCGGGATATAGTTCCAACTCGATCATCCCTTTTGTAGTTTCCATCTTTACCAGGTATTTTTTTTCTGGATCAATCTGCATTTCAGGGGGAGTCTTCCATTGTTTATCAGTCATTTTGGGTTCCTTTATAGTTTTGGTTTTTTACCGGAAATTTTGTGACCAACAAATACTTCAAGTGATCCCGGTTCGAACTCACTGTGGTCAAAGGGGATTGATCGGGCATCAAATCCCACCTCTGCCATCAATGTCAACCATGTATGGCGGGGAAATAATCCCATTCTATGGTGGTCATGCTCGATCTGCACATCCCCCTGTTCGTCTTTAAGCAAGTACACCATCTCAGATATATAGTTCGTATCATCCGGATCAGGGTCCCAAGTCCAATCCAGATAACGGATTCCTCGATCGGTGCTATCATGCCCACCATGTTCTGTTGAGGGTTGGAAAGTTTCAGAAACGTGGTCAGGAGCGAGCAATGTGACTCCTCCTGGCCGACAGTGGAAATATGCAGTTTCAATCGCCTGGCGTAGTTCTTCTTCACTGGTCATATACATGATCGCGTCATGGATAAAAACTGCATCGAATTGCTTATCAAGACGGACCAGGCGCATATCCCCCTGAACGTGCTCGCATTCCGGATTCAGCTGGCGGCTGATGTCCAACATATCTGGGGAGAGATCAACCAGTGTGAGCTGAAAATGAGCTTTAAGATGCGAGGCATTATTCCCACCACCGCTGCCCAGCTCGAGCATGGTGACCGGAGTGCCGTCGCTCAACGAGACGATCGTCTTCCGGTAGAATTCAGCCTCTTCAACATAATCCTCTGGAGCCGTAAGCAGATGGAACCAGGGGGCGAGCTCATGGTACAGCTTGAGGGGAGGCGAAGGGTTCATGATTATGAGGATTTCTACTTTATCTTAGGCGAGTGATTTTAGGTCTGGATGGATCCCTGATCATCCCCCATGATTTCATCCAGGATTCCGGCAGTATCTCCGACAAATTTAGGGCAGCGGGTGGTGAACAACTGCTGTTCATGAGCGGACTGCAATCCTTGAGGTGAGCTGATATCGCAGTCGAGGAGTTCGCTGCAGCGAATAGAACCATGCAGCTCATTAAACTTCTCGATGAATTCTTCCACTTTGCGATAAGCCTCCTCTTTGGAATCCAGATCATCGGGAGAAAGATGGCCATACTTCAATCCCAGGATCATGAAAGCCCCATTGACTGCTCCACAGGTTTCACCACGCCGGGCGATCCCGCCTCCAAAAGGAGCACCGAGTTTTGATGCCGTACCTGGCTCCAGACCAAAATGTGGGGCAAATGTGAGCAATATGGATTGGGAACAAAGAAAGCCATCTGAGAAGTGTGCTTGTGCTTGCTGGATTCTATTCATAGTCAGATTTCCTGCACTATCTTCGTAAGACAACGTAAATGAATTGAGAAATGGCAGCCAACTAGTAGTGAGTAATCAGTTGGGATGGATTAGTGATTTACAGCGGCGTTTGAGACCAAAGTATGATAACTTCGGATTGGTCGCCAAGTGCCTCACGCAGTAATGCAACCAGCTCCGAACTGGCGCCATTCTCAGCGAAATAAGCGATCTCCATATTGGTGATCGAGTAATCCCGGTCCTTCATCGATTCCTCTTCCATCTGGTCGACCAAGAATTGAAGATCTTCTTCGCCAATTTCGCCAATCAGGTCGCTGGTAGCTTTGTTGTAGATATAGACCATAATTCCTCCAATGGATTGGTGGGTAAAGAGTAGGCATAGATTGTAACGCAAACCAGGGGTTGCGACAAAGGGTCAATTGAAATTGTCTTATAGAGTGCGGTTCAATTGATCGCGGCCGAATTCAGCAGATTCAGAATTTCTAGTGGTTCACCTTTGGAAGGATCGAGGCTCAGGGTAAGTGCATCCTGTGGACAATGGGAGACACAAACTCCACACCCCATGCAGCTTGATTGATCGATGCTTGCGTAACCATTATTCACTGTGAGGGCGAAGAATTGACAGTAATCATTGCAGTCACCGCAGCCGATACAAAGTTCTTCGTCAACCATGCTGACAAATCCAGAGGAGGCCAGCATGGGTGTGCCGCGCCGTTGAGCCCCTATAGCGCCGCAGCAGCAAGCGCAGCAGTTGCAAATCGCATAAAACCTGCCTAACATGGCATCCTTGAAGAATGCATGGTGAACATGTCCTCGCTCTTCTTCAGCCCGCAGGATATCAATCGCCCCTTCCGAGTCAATCCATTCAGACCGGTTGGGATGATGTTCCTTAACAAAACTAGCGAAGGGTTCCCCGACGATTAGACACACATCCATTGGGCCGCAGGCATTCTCTTTCGCTGCCCTGCATGGGCATTCTAGCGCAACAATATGTCCAGGATTATTAAGTACAATGTCCCGCGCCTTGTCATAAGGGATAATCTGTTCCAGGTTTTCAAGGCGCACATCTTCCTGAATGGATACCAGCTGTTGGGCGGCTTCCAATGGAACAACTTTGCCATGATAAGTTTCCGCAAATGTCTTGCCAGCGGATTTGTTTTCACTTCCATTTGATTTCAATAGAGGCAGTAAAAGGCGGTTGATGGAACCGTATAATTTTTCCAAGGCTGGTGAAAATCTATGTTCCCCCTTGCCGAGACTGATATATAGATAAGGCCAACGAGCATATACATAGCCATGTAGAATATCAAACAAACGATAGCCAGGTATGTTGCGGCCTTCCCTGATGAATTCCTTTGTGGAAGGTTGAACGATGCTGATGCGCTTCTGGCTCATAATGGTGCTCCAAGGAAGTTTGAAAAAAAACGCCCTCCTGAAGAGGAGGGCAGTTGTATCAATCTACTCGGTTTCCGCTTCCGCAGTTATTTCTGCTTGTGTTTCTTTGACTGTCCTGATCCCATTGCGGACCTGGTTTATATAGCGCTCCAATTCCAATTCTAAGTTGGTTAACGTTTCAATAACATACTGGTCTGCGTCAATCTTGGTTTGATCGGCTTCAGAAATAATATCGGTAGCTTTTTGTTCGGCGAAAGATTGGGCGCTTTGGACGATAGAATCCCTTTCAAGTAATTCCTCACCCTTCTCCCGGGCTAATGCCAGCGTCCGATTGGCTTCTTCCTGCGCTTGGGCGAGGATCCGATCCCTTTGTGTCATGACTTGCTGGGCTTTTTTCATCTCATCGGGAATGGCAACCCGCATTTGATCAATGAGATCGAGCATTTTCTCTTCATCGACGACAACGTTATGGGTGAAGGGAATCGCTCGACTTTCGTTGAACAATTCTTCAAGGCGATCGATCAAGTGTAAGATGTCCATTGGCTTTCTCCTCTAGCACGAGACTCGCAGGTTCAGGAGTCTGTCTTGTTTAAGGTTACTCATAAATTGACAGTTCGTCAACAATTAAAGTTCTCCAAATATCATTCATAAAGTTCAATTACTATCCAGGTCAATCCCGCATCGAGGTGGTCGGGACGATTTGCTGGCCGTCACCAAGTTCGGTAAAACGCTGTTTTAAGGCGGATTCCACATGGGGAGGGACCATACTGCTCACATCACCACCAAGTGAGGCGATCTCGCGGACGGTGGAGCTGGAGAGGAAAGTATGGTCCTCATTCGTGATCAGCGAGACGGTCTCAATATCTGGTGCCAAACGGTGGTTCGCCAAGCCCATGCGAAATTCATATTCGAAATCGGAAAATACCCGCAATCCACGCACAATCACCTGGGCATTCACACTATGACAGAATTCGACGGTCAAACCACTGAAGCCCATGACGGAAATCTGTGGGTTATCTGGAAATGCCTGTTTAACAAGCTCAATTCGCTCCTCTGGTAAGAAAAGCAAGGATTTTAATGGACGGTCATATACAGACACGATGATTTCATCGAACAGGTTGGTCGCCCGAAGGATGATATCCATGTGTCCGCGATGAATCGGGTCAAAAGTACCTGGAACTACTGCTCGAACCATGTCACCTCGTTGATCTTGCGTTGCAAATAATAGGCCATTATGATGAACTAACTGATGTCTGCCTGGGGTGGCTGGCCGTTTTGACCCCAGAAATGAGCCAGTGTCGCGGCCAGCTCGTGATGTTCAGGGAGATTGAGCTCTGGATCCTGGTCAAAGAGCTTCTTGGCAGACTTTTGGGCTTTTTCGATCAAATGTAGATCTGTAAGCGTTGCCATGTGGAGCTGCTTGGTGTACCCAGATTGCCGGGTTCCCAGAAAATCACCAGGTCCTCGTTGGTTTAAATCGATTTCTGCCAGTTCAAAACCATCATTTGTGCTTACCATTGCTGAAAGACGCTCATTCTCGGCTGAATCTTCCGTTTCTGGGATTAACAGGCAGTAAGCTTTTGCGCTTCCTCGCCCGACCCGCCCGCGAAATTGGTGCAGCTGGGCGAGACCAAAGCGGTTCGCACCCTCGATCAACATTACCGTGGCATTCGGGATATCAACTCCGACTTCAACAACAGAAGTCGAAACCATGATTTGGATCTCACCATCCCGGAAGCGTTCCATCGTTTGCTCTTTTTCGTCAGCTTTCAAACGCCCGTGCATTAATCCCAATTTGAGTTCGGGAAATACTTCCTTCTGTAAGCGTTTGTGTTCATCCACTGCAGCCTTGTTGGCAGCTGCATCATCAGTATCAATATCTGAATCAGACTGTTCGACCAGAGGGTAAATCATGAAAACCTGATGATCCTCAGCGACTTGATTACGAATGAGAGAATAACCGCGTTCCCTCTCACGAGGGAGCAGAATGTGGGTGTCAACGATTTGCCGTCCCGGGGGCATTTCGTCCATAACCAGCAAATCCAGGTCACCGTATACGGTCAGCGCAAGCGAGCGTGGGATCGGTGTTGCAGTCATCACGATCAGGTGTGGGTTGTTCCCTTTCGATCGCAGAGCAGCCCTTTGTTCTACGCCAAAGCGGTGCTGCTCATCGATAATGGTGAGCTGCAGATCAGCAAAGGTGACCGGATCTTCTATCAGTGCATGGGTTCCAATGATTAGTTTGATCTCGCCTGCGGCTAAATTCTGTCGAATTTCCTGCTTTTCCGCTTCTGGAGTGGCACCGATCATCAAGCGAATCTGGTGCTCTGCCAGGATCCCATTTTCACCGGCGAGCAGTTCTCGCATGCTGGTGTAATGTTGTTCTGCAAGTATGCTGGTGGGCGCCATTAAGGCTGCCTGAGCTGATTGCTGAACAACCATAGCAATGCCAAGTCCTGCGATGACGGTTTTTCCGGAACCGACATCCCCTTGCAGCAAGCGGTTCATTGGGTGCCCGCTGGCAAGATCTGCGCGTACATCAACCAGGGCTTTTTGTTGGGCAGAGGTAATGTTGAACGGCAACCCAGATACCTGAGCCTCCAGCCAATCTTCGGGGACTTCGAATACCCTTGCAGAGTGCTCCTGCCAGGCTCTCTTTTGGCTTAGCATGCCCAACTGTAGGAAAAGTATTTCTTCGAAAGCCAGGCGATAGCGAGCAGCCCGGATCTTATCCTGTGAATCTGGAAAGTGAACCTGGAGGATGGCATTTGAAAGATCCATTAAGTCGTTCTCGCGGCGCACATCCTTCGGCAAGGGGTCTGCAATTTTTGGAGCCCAGTAAGTGATTACGCGGTGCATCAGGCGCCGCAGCCAGCGTTGGGTGATGTTGGCCGTCAGCGGATAAACCGGGACGATGCGATTGGTATGCAGGTTCTGCTGTTCAATCTGTTCGATCTCAGGATTGTTCATCGTGATGCGACCGAGATACTGGTCGATTTTTCCTGAAAGAACGACCTGGACACCATTTCTCAGCTTCTTTGCAATCCAAGGTTGGTTGAACCAGGTTGCGCGAATATTCCCAGTGCCATCGCTGATGATCCCCTCTGTGATGTTTACCCGCCCATTACGCACTTTACGGTTCGTGGCACTCTGCACCGTGCCAATTATGGTCACCTGTTCCCCATATTCCAAGCGATTAATTGGCTTCAACTGCGAGTAATCGTCATATCTGCGGGGGAAGAAGTACAGCATATCCTCCAGGGTCTCCAGCCCGAGTTTCTCCAAGGTCTTGCCGTGTTTGGGTCCAACGCCGGGTAGAACTGTCACGGGAGCATTTAGGGCTGCAGGTGTGCTCTTCTCAGGCACACTTTCTTCAGGTGGGGGTTCTTTTTTGATTTCTTGGACCGGTTCTGCCGGTTCTTTCTCAACCTCAACCTCAGGTGAGCTTTCAACCGCGCTTTCATCTTCTTGCGGTGGTGCAGCTGTCTCTTGCTCGATCTCGGGAGTGGGTACCTCTTCAATTGGGGCAAATTCAGCGGATGGAACATCTTCAACTTCGCTTTGAATTCGACTCCATAACCCCTGCAAGACCTCCTGCCTGGAGGCAGGGCTCAAGCGGTTGTAATCTCGTAAACGGGACAATACCGCAGAGATTATCTCCTCCGGAAGATTATCCTGGCGAGCTTCAGCTTCCCAAGGTTCCAACATGCGCGACAAACCACCGAGGACTGCCCGGTTATCATAACCTCGCTCAGCTTCTAATTTAAAGAATTTCTGTAGTTTTATTAATGAGGGCTTCATCGAGGGTATTTTACCAGCATCCCTCGATTAAGATTGGTTGGTTTCATCCTGGTACAAAGCCACGAAACCCAGTCCATTCGGTCCAACATGAGCGCCAATCGCGGTAGTCACATTTACAACCAAGGGTTCTGAATCTAATTCGGGCGCGAGATTGCCCAGTAATTTTCGGGCATCGTCTTCTGCATTGGTGTGCAGCACGCAAAATCTGTGCAACGGTTTCGGACTCTGCATCATCTCAAACAACCTGGCTTTCCCTTTCTTACGAGTCCGCACCTCGCCCAGGCTGTTAACGTTGCCATCCACGACCTCAACGAATGGTTTCAAGTTAAGTAAAGCGCCAATTCTTGCTTTTGCCCAAGAGACGCGACCGCTGCGGTGGATATATTCCAGGGTATCGAGCATGGCAACCAACCTGATGCGCTGGTGGACCTGTCCTAGCAACTCTACGATGGCCTCAGGTGGAATTCCTCGGTCAATTGCATCGGCGGCTTCCAGTAACTGAAAGCCTAACCCTAAAGAGACCTGCTGGCTGTCGATAACTGTTACTTTCCCTCCTAGAGGTTTAGCGGCCGTATAAGCTGCATTGAAAATTCCACTAAGCACTTGGGAAACGTGGATTGAGATAATTCGGTCATATCCATCATCAATCAGGCGTTCATAAAGCGCCTGGTATGTACCAACTGAAGCGGTCGATGTTGTAGGAAATGTCTCCATTTCCGGCAATTTGAGGTAAAACTCTCTCCGTGAAAAATCCTTGTTATCCTCAACGCTTTCCCCATCAATAATCAATATATTGGGGACGACATGGATCTGGTACATTGAGACCAGATCGCTGGGTAAATCACAAGCGCTGTCAGTGACTAATGCGATTTTCATGAAAGTTATAAAAAGACAGGGCGTTGTCCTATTTCATCAAAGATTGTGTTCGGGATGGAAAAAGTTGGAATCAGGAACTCGGTTGGTGTTCCGGGGTTTATCATGATCGTTTGATCAACAAACATCTTGAATGGATTTACTATTAACCAATCCCCGATAATTGTCTTTTCATTCGAAGGAGAGGATGAATTGGTAATGAGGCTGCCCCCCATCTTGAAGCTCGATCTCCAGGTGTGGATGGGCAGCGCGGATCGCATCCGCGATCTTATTTCCATCCTGTTTGGATATATCTGCGCCGAAAAAGAGTGTGATGAGTTCGTACTCGCTGACATCAGTAGACTCAATCAATGAATTACAGGCTTCTTCGAGAGAATTAGCTGAACTAACCAGCTTTCCGTTAAACAGGGCTATCGTTTCTCCTTCTTTCACTTTAACCCCATCGACCTCAACACTCCGAATCGCTGTAGTAATCTCTCCTGTATCCACATCATCAAGGGCGCTGTTCATCCCGGCCACAATCTGATCAAAATCGCCGTGGGGGAGATACCTGAACATCGCGGCGAGTCCTTGTGGAATAGTGCGGGAAGGGATAACCGCCGCTTTTTTCACTGTCAGTTCTGTGGCGTTATTGGCAGCCATAATGATGTTCTTGTTGTTAGGCAAGATGATTACTTTATCTGTTGGCAGGTCCTCGAAAGCATGTAATATGTCTTCTGTGCTGGGATTCATGGTCTGCCCACCTTCGACAATGGCGGCGACATGCAGGCTTGCAAATACACGCGAAATTCCTTGACCAGGGGAAACAGTGACCACGGCTATCTCTCCCGGTTCCACCGGCGATAGATTTATAGCGCTCGCCCTCGACTGGCGTTCGATCTCCTCCATCTGCTCTTCCAGATTTTCAAGGGCTATCTTCGTCCAGGTGCCAATTGAATTGATGTAATTGATCGGATCGTATGTGCGCTCTTCTTCTACATGGATGTGCATCCGATAAAGGCCATCCCCTTCACCGACCTGGATAGAAGTGCCCATCTCTTCAAGCTCACTGTAAAACTTTCTTAAATCTAGTTGGTTGTACGGGCGGAAATCAACCACGACTTCGACATCCTGGCCAGGCTCAATGGTACCCAATGTATCCTCGAGCACCATTTTTGAGAGAGGCTGAACGGTCGCTAGCGGGGTATCCAGGGGCTGACCATTGATATAACGCAGCATCCCTTCAAGTATGTAGAATAGCCCTTTTCCTCCCGCATCAACTACCCCCGCTTTTTTCAAGACATCCAGTAATTCCGGCGTCCGTTCGACTGATTCATCCGCTTCTTTGACCACCCGCTCAAGGATGGCGATTGGATCGTCAGTCTCTTCCAGGGTTGCTTCTGCTGTGCTGGCGATATCTTTGGCGACAGTCAGAATCGTCCCTTCCACAGGCCGGACAACCCCCTGGTATGCGGTATCCCGAGCTTCCAGGAAGGCTGCCACCAGGGCAGGACCATCGAGAACCTCAATTTCATCGGATCCACGGGCAAGGCCCCGCCAGATCTGGGAGAGAATGACACCCGAGTTGCCGCGTGCACCCATCAAAGCACCGTGGGCGACGTCATGGATCATTTTTCCGAAGTTCCGTTCCGGTGAATCAGCAATTTCGTCGTAGGCTGCTTGCATGGTCAGGACCATGTTGATGCCAGTATCACCATCCGGGACTGGGTAAACATTCAGCGCGTTGACAGTCTCCTGGTTGGTCCTCAACCAGGTCAAGCCCGCATTAATCAAGAACTTTAAAGCCTGACCGTCAATTGTGGCGCCGCGAAATCTGTTCTGACGCCTTCTTATGTATACCTGTTGGGATTCTGGATTCATTGAACCGGTTCTAATCTCGCAGAGATATCCATCTGCTTAATCTAAATTGCTGATCCGCAGTCCACTGACATGAATATTTACCTGGTTTACTGGCATGCCGAGGGCTTTTTCAACATGGTAGCGGACAGTGTTGGCAACACTGCTGGCGACAGATTTAATTCTGGTTCCGTATTCGATGACAATATACATATCAATGATGATATTCTCACCATCGTACTGGACCTCAACACCCTGTGTGGGGTCTTTAACCAGAACGTTGGTCAGATTGTTGATCAGATTCTTTGGCGCCAGGCCAACGACACCATAAGATTCAAGAGCTGCGTGATGCGCAATGGTGGCAACCGCTCGCGGGGAGACGTGTATGCTGCCAATGGGGGTGGTTTCTCCGGTCATAATTGTCCTCTATAGTTTTAACAACTTAACTTGAAAGGAGATACGATGTGTGGTAACATTGCTCGGCTCATAACAGAAGATGTGAGCAGAAATATTTGATGGGCAGTGATACCGAAAGCTTGCAACTCCTCATTTGCCGCTTCATAGGAATAACTTGTCCAGAAAGGATCAGGAAAGATGGCAAAGTGTCAAAATTGTGGGAAGAAGACGACTTTTGGTCGTAATCGTCCCTGGTCCAAAAAGGCCACTCCTCGCACTTTTCGACCCAATCTTCAGAAAGTCACTGTTTACGAAGATGGGCGGAAAACACGCCAGGTTTTGTGCACAAAATGCATTCGGACCCTTGTAAAGACGAGTTAGCTTTTAAAGAACGAGCATTCACTCACAGAAATTCAGGGAAAATCGCGGCGCAGCCGCGATTTTTTTTAATTCGGAGTAAGTTTGCATTCGAATGATACCCGGGGGAAGGCGATATGGCAAGGGTATGCTGTTCGACCAA
>CALBUI010000110.1 GCA_937968125.1 uncultured Anaerolineales bacterium
GATGATACCGACTGCTTCTCCAGGATGAATATCAAAGGTGATATCTTTAAGCGCCCAAATTGACTCAGCTAATTCAGCAGCACCAGTAGCATGGCCTCGTAACAATTTCCCCGCTCTCCGGACCGGAGAGCTGAACATATCAACTAGTTGTTCCCCTATCCGATCGTATGATTTTTGCATCCCCCCGATGAAGTATTGCTTTCCGATCCCTTCTATACTAATCGCAACGTTACTCATAATTTTTGAAATCTACATCACATCCGCAAATGTTTTTTCCATCCTGCGGAAATAATAAGCACCACTGATAAGTAGGACCACGGCGACAACCGCTGATACTAGTGTCATTAATCCTGGTTCTGTATCTGTGCCTAACAAGGCCCATCGGAAACCCTCCACTACACCTGCCATTGGATTGATGCCATAAAAGGTACGCCAGGGTTCAGGGATGAGACTGCTTGGGTATGCAATGGGTGTTAAAAACATCCAGGCTTGTATTAAGAAAGGTACAATATAGCGAATATCCCGAAACTGGGCGTTCATCGCTGAGAACCAGAAACCCGTTCCTAATGAAGTCACCAAGGCCAACAAGAGAAACAATGGAAGCCAGACTATGTACACGGTGGGGTAGATTTGGAAGTATGCCATCATTAATAGCAGGACTACGAATGCCAGCGCAAAGTCAACAACTCCCGAAAACACGGAAGAGACAGGTAAGATAAGTCGTGGAAAATATATCTTCTTCAGCATATTGGAATTGTTGACCAGGGAATTTGACGATTGAACCAGCCCATTTGCGAAAAAAGTCCAGGGCACCAATCCTGCATAGCTGAAAATCGGATATGGGATACCATCCGAGGGGACATTCGCCAATCTTCCAAAGAATAGGCTGAAGATCACCATGGTCATCAATGGTTGGATAACCGCCCACGAGGCACCTAAAACAGTCTGTTTGTAACGAATTTTTATATCTCGCCAGACGAAGAAATAGAACAGCTCCCGGTAGTTCCACAACTCATTTAATCTAAGTGAAACCCATCCTTTGGAAGGTTCAATATGAACGTGTAAGCGATTTTCATTTTTAGATAAATTCCCCCCCTCCAGTTTCTCTCCGCTCAATTGTTCAATACTCTCATTACTAATTCTTGCCATTTAACCAAACCTCTGGTTTTCTTGTTCGAGTTTAGCTTGCATAATTTCGTTCAGCTCCGCTGCAATTGATTGCGCAGAACTGCTGATGTCATTTCGTTCTTCTGGATCCTGCTTCAAATCAAACATCTCAAACTCATTATCAATTTTCTTGTAGCCAATATAACGGATAAGTTTATAGTCATCTTTTACCATTGAAATGGTTGCTTTCCTGAGAGGAGCTAATTTTGGATTGCTCTTTGCCTCCACTGCAAAAATCTCCTTGCTGGAAGTTGAGCCATCCTCATCCGTAAGAGGCAAAGGCTGCCCTTCACACCAATCAGGGATTTTCTGACCAGTTGCTTCTAAAAGAGTTGGAAGTATATCTACACAACTTGTCGGGTCATAAACATCTTCCCGTTTCGATTTACCTGGTAAAGACATCATCATCGGAATATGAATCACTGGCTTATACAGGGTTTCAGTTACATGTCCCCGGATGCCTCTCTCGAACAACTCACCATGATCAGAAGTGAGGATGAAAATCGTGTTATCCAAAATTCCATTCGCTTCCATGTGATCCAACAACCTTCCAAATTCAGCATCCGCATAAGCAATGTATTCATCGTATAGAACCCTGCTCTTAGCGAGCTCACCCTCGGACACTTTTTGGGAGAAGCGATTTGTGGGCTTAGGTTCAGGAATCCAACCATCCTTAGCCATTCCGATAAAATCTTTGCGAGTAGTGTAGGGCTCATGCGGCGGAAGCAAGTGATAATAAGCCAAATACGGCTGCGGCAATTCTGTCACTTGAGTCATAATCCAATCAATTGCATCCTCAAGAATGAAGAATAGATTATGCAGGTTTGGGACGCCGCGTGGGAATAACTCCTCGTAATTTTGGCCGATCCGGAATTTATTCACGACCCGGTAAAACCGGTGCATGAGTGATAAGAATAATGAGCCTGGTGAACCGCCTGAACCACGCATTGTTAACCATTCACTCCAAAAAGCGGCATTGAAATCATTGGAAAACACAAGATCAGAGTACTGCGCATCCACCAAACAAAGATCTCGAGTACGTTTCAGGACTTCAAGTTCTTCTCGGAACTGAAATAATAAGGAAGTGACTAATAAATTGTGGGAGTAAGCTGAACGGTGGTATCCCTTCTCACGAAACAAACCGAATATGCTTTTATCAATAAAACTATCGACGACCGTTCCATGAAGGTGAATCGCCCGGTGAGACCAGGGATATGCCCCAGTCAACAAGGATGCCGTACCTGCGCTTGTAAAATTACCCCCTGCCGTGTGATTGTGATAAACAATCGATCGGTCAGCCAAGCGTTCGAAATTCGGTGTGAGCTCTCGGGGATAGCCATGCAATGAAAGATGATCGGCCGAAAGGGCATCCAAAACCAGGATCAGGACATTCGGTAGATTTTGATCTGCCAGACTGGCATCACCCTGACCACTAAATTCAGGCAGGTTAAGAGGCAGTAAGGGCATTACAGCCAGCATTTTTAGAAATTCCCGGCGATCTACCTGGTTCTCCATAATTAAATAGTCACGTTTCTACTTACTAAAACCATAAAAGCTGCCAGATCAACCAATACATACAAAACAGCCAGGACTGTCACTCGTTGGGCGACTGAGAGGATCGACTCTTCGAATTTGCTTGACCTGAATACAAAAGCATAGGCCGCGATGAACGATATTAATACCAGGGATAAAAATCCCACTGCGCCTAGCATTCCCCAGGAGCGAATAGTATCCTCGTACAGATGGATCGGAATCACCCAAATCGCTGCCAGGACAATTAATATGACACTAATCGATGCAAACTTCTGGCGGAAGAAGCGCTCAGGTAGTATTGCAGCGATCAATACGAATACAAACAAGATAATCAAGCTTTCAACGAATGCAAACACTAAAGTATAGGAAACTACACCGACCAGCTCCCAAGTGCTCAGCCGTAAAATCCAGGCAGGAACTTCCACCAACAAATTGTAGATTGACCAGATATGGATCACAAACACTATCATTGCAAAAGTGGTGATCGCATCCCCTTTTGTCACTAAGCGCTGTCTAAATGCTCCCAAAATCAAATATCCTTAGTCCAACTTGCATAATTACCTTCGGATCCAGCGCACAACCAAAACAATGACGACCAGCGCGAATAATCCAATCACGACTGGTCCGGCGATAAACAGCCAATTAGTATCTCCTGACCCCTCAGATTCCTCTGGGAAACTGATCGATGTGGGTGTGCTTTGAATGGTTGATTGAGCTGGCGCGGTTGCTTGAAGAGTTGGTATTTGGGTTGGGGTTTCTTCCGGCGAGGTAACTGCTACATTTATCGGAGTCGCTTCG
>CALBUI010000111.1 GCA_937968125.1 uncultured Anaerolineales bacterium
ATGTCATCAGGAACCAGGCTGGTTTTGCTCCCGTTGTGGCGATATCGTTGACATTTACCTGGACGGCATACCAGCCGATCTCGCCGGTGACGAATGTTATCGGGTCTGATTTGAATACCAACAGCGTGGAGCCCAAATCAATGACCGCGCAATCCAGTCCTACGCCTGGACCAAGTAAAACGCGCTCATCTTGAACGGGTGCTGCCGCCAGTATGCGCGCCAATACATCCGGGGGCAACTTACCTACGGGAAATTTATCGGAGGGAAATCTCAAGCCAGGTGACCGGATTTAGCATGAGAGTAAGTTTCATTTCCAGGCCGCTGTTCTTCATCCATTTCCATGCGTTCGCTGCATGCACAGAGAATACCCAGGCAGCAATCATGACAGCAGAATTTACGCCCATCATCCAGCACGGGTCCCCAGGTGATTTCAGCGCCGCAGCCATCACACCAGGTCATCTCGTCATACCAAGTCATGGTCGCCTCCTTTCACAATCAACACAGAACAACCAGCATAATGTACCAACTTACGAGAGAGACTACCCAACAGTAATTTGCGCATCTTGCTGAGCCCACGCGATCCTGCCACGATCAGGCCGATTTCATTTTGTTTGGCATACTCGATGATCTCTGTGGCGGCATCCCCCCGCAACAGGACGCTTTTCGCTTCAATGCCATAATCCAACAAGGTTTCGACTGACTCCCCCAAGATTGCATTGCCTTGGCGCTCCTCATCCTCAGCTTGCTTTGCGAGCATTTCCTCAGTCTCATAAGATGGTACCGGCGCCATTGTTTCCGATCCGGCTGGCCAGGAGCGAGCAATCAGCGCTGGGGATGGCGTGGGAGGTAATACGTGTAATGCGTGAACTTCTGACCATTCCGGAATTGGGAATTGCCCCAAATAGCGCATGGCTCTTTGGCTGTGCACTGAACCATCCGTCACGATCAAGATCCGCTGCAGCCCCTCATAAGGAGCTCGCACGACGAGCACCGGGTCTTCTGCATATTCTACGATCTGTTGCACCACCCCTCCCAGGAGAATCCCCAACGTAGCCCGCCGCCCTTTCGCGCCCAGCATGATCAGGTCGGGGACATTTTTTGCAGCATACTCACTGATCTGTTCCGCTGGATATCCAGTGAGTAATTCTGTCTCCACGTTCGCCTTCACACCACTTAAAATAGCCTTGGAATCCGCTAAAGCCTGCTCTAAGTTGGCATGGTCGGAAGCATTTCGAGGGACGAGGACCGCCAGCACATTGATCCTGCTGCCATAGGGCAAGGGCAAATCCCGTAATAGCCTGGCTGCTGCAGAAGAATGTTCGGAACCATCTACCGCAAGAATGACGTTCATTTCATGAATATTGCGGGATACCATATGCCACCTCCTCGGATGTTGCGAGACCAGGACAAACAAAAAATACCTGATTGATGGACCCAACGGTTCATCAAGCCAGGCATTCGTGACTTGCCAGTGAAATTAAAAGCCCAGCTGGATGACCTGAGCGAAATGAATTCTCAAAATTAATATATCAAATTCATCCGGAGATTTCAAGTGATTAGCAAATTTCGATCTCTTATCCATAGATTTTTACAGTTATACTTAATTCGACAGGTTTGTCTGTCATCTGAGAGTTCCTTTCTGTGTTGATTGGTGTCAACAACAATATAGATCGGAACTCTCTCTTTTTACAAGTATTCTATGGATTAATGATACAGTAACCAAATTTCCATACCAGTTGCGGTCGTCTGTACTAAGCTTCCTCCTCTTCGCTCAGCTTATAGACTTTGTCATGGTTTCGCACTCGCCGCTCAACTTTGATGGCGATCTCCTGGCCTTTTCCCGCCTCAGAAACAGCCTCGTGCTCAATCTGCATGGATTGCACCTGCTGGCGAAAATCAGTTGACCGTCCGAAAAAGTGGACCTGGTCTCCATCTTTTATCTCGCCGGTCAGGTTTACCACCGCAACGCCAATCCGGTTATAAAAATGGGTCACTTCTCCAATTAGTTCTCCAGACATATTTCCTCCTGTTATTCGCCACAATTTGTGCCGGGTACAAGAAATGTATCCTTCCGGAGTCCGAGTGCGTAATAAAGATTCGCCCTCCTGCAAGATACAGGAGGGCGATTGGGGTGATGATTGAGTCAGTGGGCCTACCTGCATGCTAAGCAGGTTGAACTGCCAATTCTAGGATAGCAAATTATCACCTAAAGGGCAAGTTTTTCGATAAATCTCCTGTCAATACAAAACTTGTGAAGCGCTCTCATCCCTTTTGAGAGACAGGATCAAGCTGTGTAACTACCATATACTTGATCAGGCCCCAATTGCTCTGCGAAGCGCTCACGCAGCAGGAGCCGGGCGTTGTAGCACAAGTGGCAGGCGTCGGCATATTCATCCTCAAGCGGGAGTTCGTAGCGCTGCACCAGTTCAGCTGGCCCACCCGACAACAATGGCCCAGTGATCGGGTGCTGATCTGGATCGTACTCCGCGCAGATTTCCACCAATGGCCTTTCGAATAGATTACCAATGTTTATTCCCTGGCAGATCTGCAGGTAGCCTAATGGATCCAGGTGCACCCTACCAGGTTCCCGAAGATCTTCATATGGACACTCCGTATACTCAGTCCACGGGGTTAATTGTGCGTTCTCAACCAGCTTTACGGCTGCCCGCCCGCGATACATCACCCCAGATTCATCAGGCGGAAGTTGTCCCACCACCCGATCGATGCCAATTGCATCAGGTCTGGCAATGCTGATCGTGCCTATGGATATGCTAAGTTCCTCAGCTGCCTGGCAGGCATTCCTGGCCTGCTTGCTGAGTTCTTCATCGTAATGAAACAGGTCGCTGCTGACCGAAAGGTCATTAAGGGTGCCGGCGAAGGGCTTCAGCCATTCCAAGGCATCTTGCTTGGTCGTTGCCCAGTACCCATTTGAGACTATCCCAACCTGGTACCCTTGCTCGACCGCTATCTTTACAGCTTTGAGCAGGATTGGGTAATAGATGAATGGTTCACCGCCCTCATAATAGATCGAGCCGACTGTGCCAACTTCTTCAGCCTGGCGAAGAACATCCTCAACCTGGCTCATGGTGAAGGTCCCCGCTTGCCAGGGACTGCCCCAAACAAAGCAGTGATCGCACTCAAAATTGCACTGGTAGGTCAAAAGGAAATGTATGCCGGTCAGTTTCATGTCAGCCGTCCTGAGATTGGTAGATTTGTGAATAGATATTCCTATTGGTGCTCCGAGACAGGTATGCAGCTTCTCTTAGATTAAGATTACTGAATTGCGTGTTCGCGCGCAAGTGTCAAAAGTCAGGATTTGTGAACCTCTTACCGTATATATGCTCAGATCAGTTTTATACTTGTGTTATTGAACTCATAAAAGGAAAGGTAAAATATTAACTTGTTTTGGAGGTTAGTCGCACATTATGAGCACTTTTTATTCACCGAAGAGCGCGATGGTGATCGTCGCCCACCCGGACGATATCGAATTTTCCTCTGTCGGCACGATTGCTCGCTGGATTAAGGCCGGTACTCAAGTTGCCTATGTACTTTGTACGAGCGGCGAGGTTGGCATCGCCGAAGCAGGCATGACCAAAAAGAGAGCCACACAGATTCGCGAGAAAGAACAGCTTGCCGCAGCTTCAGTCGTTGGGGTAAAAGATGTCACCTTTTTGAGGGAACCGGATGGTATGCTGCAACCAACCCTCGAACTGAGGAAAAAGCTGGTTCGGGAAATTCGCCGCTTCAAACCGGAGATTGTCATTTGTGGAGACCCGACCATCGTTTGGGCTGGGGATACGTACATCAATCATCCCGATCACCGCGCGGCTGCAACCGCCGCCCTGGACGCAATCTTCCCCGCCGCGGGGCAACCGAATTTGTTTGAGGAGCTGGCTGATGAGAACATCACCGCCCATAAACCACGCAAGGTATATGTCACCGGTTGGAATGGGACCGATTTGTTCGTTAACATCGAGGACACGATTGATATAAAAATCGCCGCATTGCGCGCTCATGAATCACAGATGAAGGACTGGGACCCGGAACCGCGCATCAAGGAATGGGCTGCCGAGCGAGGCAAGGGCAAGGATATGGCTTACGCAGAAGGATTTCGCGTGGTGACTCTAGAAACCGATGAGGACTGGGAAAAGACCAATGGGCGTGTGCTCCCAGAGGAGCAGCCCAGTGATTGAATTCGTGGTTTGGTAAATGAAATCCAATGAAATCGGATTGGGGGACATCTTAGGAACCGAAATATCTGATCAAAAAATATATCAGCCACCGAATTAATTCGGTGGCTGATACACATTTACAAATCATGTCACAATTCAACGAGAATCGCGGCTAATAATCCCGTACGAGGCGCCAAGTGGGAGACCAGGATATGCTCATGAACTGCGTGAGCCCCATCGCCCATGGCGCCCAGGCCATCAAGCGTTGGGACACCTAGCGCAGCGGTGAAATTACCGTCGCTGCCCCCGCCAGTTGATCCCTCTTGAATTGCCAGGCCAAGATTTTCACCGATTTTCTGCACCCAATGGAATAGTTCTACAATCGCTTCAGTATGCTCCATGGGGGGCCTGTTCATCTCACCCACGACCCTCAATTCCACACCTGCGGCAGCCGGCTGCAAGTTCTCCAGCGCGGTTTCTATCCGTTCAGCTTCTTGGGGAGTCCAAACGCGCAGATCGATCTCTGCTTCCGCATGCGCCGCGATCACATTGCTGCGCGTGCCTCCCTTTACCACACCAACGTTGATCGTGGTGCCTTGTTCAAGATCTGCCAGGTTTTCCAGATAGATAATCTGGTGAGCCAATTCATTTATTGCGCTGATGCCTAATTCCGGCTGGCTGCCCGCATGGGCTGCGCGCCCTTCAACCTGCAGGATATACCCCCCAACACCCTTTCGGGCGGTCTTCAATGCACCTTCAGCAGTGGGAGGCTCCAGCACCAGGACAAATTCCGAGCTCAGCGCGTGCTCTTCAATTAATTGCCGCGAGGTCGGGCTGCCGATCTCTTCATCCGAAGTGAACAGGATCTCGAC
>CALBUI010000112.1 GCA_937968125.1 uncultured Anaerolineales bacterium
AGGGTGACAGATTCCCTGAACAATGACACTGGGCAAAAAAGAACGCTTGACTTATTCAAGAGCCTGGGTTAGACTCAGTGAAATTAATTCGAAGAAAAAAATGATGATACGAATCAATTGGTCCCGCTTCTATTTTAGTGCTCCCTACTATTTTGGCTTCCATAAAACGGATGCCGTTGGCGGTGCTTAAGCGGGAAGAAAAGAATTGACTCTACCCATACCATGCGAGGCCAGCGGCCTCGCATTTTTTGTTTCTAGGAGGTTGATTACATGCCAGTGCGCGGAATCCGCGGGGCGATCTGTGTCAGCGAAGACCAACCCGATGCCATACTGGAGGCTACCGAAACGCTCCTTAAGGCAATTCTCGAGGCGAATCCGGGATTGGTCATTCAAGACATTGCCTGCGGTATTTTCACCACAACAGAAGATCTATCTACCGCATATCCTGCTCAGGCTGCCCGGGAGATGGGATGGGGTGAGGTGCCGATGATCTGCAGCCAGGAGATTCCTGTACCAGATGGGCTGCCACGCTGCATACGGGTGCTCCTGGAGTGGAATACTGAACTCTCCCAACATGAAATTCACCACGTATATTTAGGTGCTGCAGCTAGCTTGCGCCCTGATTTGATTGATATAGAAAAACCACTGGGTAACGACATTTAGAGAGGTTATTGAGGAATTGAGGAAGGAGAAAATACCATGATGATCATTATGCATACAGATGCCACAAAGGAGCAAGTCGCAGCTGCTGTAGCCCGCATTGAAGATAATGGCTTGAGCGCTCATCTGATCCATGGGGAAGAACGCACCGTGATCGGTGTCGTTGGAGATGGACGGATGATCATTCGAGACCAGTTCCTTCATTTGCCGGGTGTCGACCGGGTGATGCCGATCTCCCACCCATATAAGCTGGCCTCCCGGGAATTCATCCCAGAGTATTCAAAATTCCCATTGGATGGGGTAAGGGTCGGTGACAATGGTATTGTATTAATTGCCGGCCCTTGTTCGGTTGAGAGCCGCAGCCAGCTGCTAGAAACGGCCTATGCTGTCCGAGAAGCAGGAGCTCATGCCTTACGTGGTGGCGCATTCAAGCCACGCACCTCCCCTTACTCCTTCCAGGGGCTTGGTGAAGCCGGGCTTGAGATGCTGGCAGAGGCGCGCGAAGCCACTGGCATGCCGGTCGTGACGGAGATAATGTCCCCAGAGCAAATTCCCCTGCTTACTCGCTATGCAGATGTATTACAAATTGGTGCACGCAACATGCAAAATTATTCTTTGCTGAATGCGGTCGGAAAAAGCCAGCACCCCGTCCTGCTCAAAAGAAGCATGATGGCTTCCATAGAAGAGCTGCTTATGGCAGCAGAGTACATCCTATCTCATGGGAACCGGCGGGTGATGTTATGTGAGCGAGGTATCCGCTCGTTTGAAACCGCAACACGCAACACCACTGATATCAATGCCGTCCCGGTGCTAAAGTCACTGACCCATCTGCCTGTCATACTCGATCCCAGCCACAGCACAGGTCATTGGGAGTATGTTGCCGCCATTGCCCGGGCCGGGATCGCCGCAGGTGCGGATGGTTTGATCGTTGAAGTGCATAATAATCCAACCGAGGCAAAATCTGACGGCGCCCAATCGCTCAAACCGGAGCGCTTTGCCGAGATGGTCAGCCAGGTCAGGGCAGTATCTGAGGCAGTAGGTCGATCTTTAGCACCTGTGCCAGTATCTGAACCATCCGTAGTAGGTGCAATTGCAAAATGAGGGGGCTTGACTTTCTGGCTACTTCTCGGATCGCTATCCTGGGTTTGGGCTTGATGGGTGGTTCACTGGCCCTCGCCCTGCGTGGTCGCTGCCAGGAGCTGCTGGGCATCGATTCCGATCCAGATACTTTGATCCAGGCGGAAGAGCTGGAAATTTTCGACCGGCTCTCAACAGATCCGGCAGAAATCCTGCCCCGCGCAGAAGTAGTAATTCTGGCGACACCTTTGAACACGATCCTCAAATTAATTAAAAAATTGCCCAGTCTCCATCCTGGTTCTGCGATCGTGCTTGACCTTGGATCTACGAAAGTCCAGGTCCTCCAGGCAATGGATGAATTACCGGGAAGATTCGATCCCCTGGGTGGGCATCCGATGTGCGGCAAGGAGATCACCGGCCTGGAAAATGCAGAATCTGGGCTGTTTCAGGAGGCTGTCTTTGCTTTCACCGCCCTCGAGAGGACTTCAAGCAAAGCCAAGTCGTTTGCGGACCAGCTCGCCCATGAGATCGGTTCACGACCTTTGTGGATCGATGCAGATACGCACGATCAATGGTCCGCCGCAGTCAGCCACCTGCCATACCTGATGGCAGCCGCGCTCTCCGCGGCAACACCACTCGATTCTGGACAATTGGTGGGCCCGGGTTTTCGCAGCACTACCCGCATAGCTGCAACTCCCACTTCTATCATGCTGGATGTCCTGGAATCCAATCAGGAAAATATACTAGAATGCCTCGAAAGGTTTCGGGTGGAGATTGACAAACTGGAGGGATTGCTTACGAATAACGACTTTGAAACGCTCAATCATCAGCTCATGCAAAGTTCTGAACGTCACCGAACACTCGTAATTAAGTCTTCAGTGGGGGAAATTCAATGAGGATAGCAGCTGTCCCTGGTAGCCCATTATCTGGACAGGTGTCGCTGCCTGGAGATAAATCTATCTCCCACCGGGCGGCCCTGTTTGCAGCTCTGGCGGATGGTGAAAGCCAGGTTGATAATTTTCTAGTGGCTGGGGTGACGCAGGTCATGCTGGAAGCGCTGAGCGAGCTGGGGGTTGCCTGGAAACTGGAGGGGTCACACTTGATTGTTCAAGGAAGGGCGATGTACGGGGGAGGCCAAACAGAGGCTGTTGTGCTAAATTGTGGTAATTCTGGCACTACTATGCGCCTGCTAGCGGGGGCTGTCTCTGCCCTTGGCATTCCCGTCGTATTGGATGGTTCACCCGGTTTACGCAGCCGCCCGATGAAGCGGATCGTGGAACCGCTGCGCGCGATGGGTGTCTTGATTGAGGCGAGTCCACAGAATACTGCGCCATTAGTAATCAACGCTCGCTCGCCAGGTGAGAAATTGAAACCATTAGATTACGACCTGCCCATCGCCAGCGCCCAGGTAAAAACTTGTTTGCTGCTGGCAGCTTTAGGCGCCAACGGACCAACAGTACTGCGGGAACCGGGACCTTCGCGGGACCATACAGAACGCATGCTGCGGGCGATGAATGTTGACTTGACCAGGCGCGCGGGGATCACAGATAATAATCATTTCGCTGAGGTCCATCTGGCACCCCCTGAAAACCATGATCTTTCCCCACTGTCTATAAAAATTCCCGGAGACATTTCCTCGGCGGCATTCCTGATTGTAGCTGCCTTGATCACTCCCGGCTCCAGGATCACTATCCAGGGCGTGGGCTTGAATCCAACTCGCACGGGATTGCTGGATGCACTCCAAACCATGGGCGCGGATATTAAAGTTTCAAACCAGAGGCATTCCCATGGAGAACCCATGGGGGACCTGGAGATCAATTATCAACCGCTTTTGGGAACCCAAATTTCTGGCTCGCTGGTTGTGCGCATGATCGACGAGATGCCGATTTTCGCCATCGCCGCGGCCCATGCCCAAGGGAGGACCGTTGTATCCCAGGCGGGAGAACTGCGCTACAAAGAATCGGATCGCATCAGCGATCTCTGCCGGGAACTGCGCCGCCTGGGAGTGAAGGTGGAAGAAAAACCAGATGGATTTATCATCAGCGGTGGGGAGGGCGTTCGGGGCGGAGTGGTCGACTCTCATGGAGATCATCGCCTGGCGATGGCATTGGTCGTGGCGGGCCTCATAGCTCAAGAAACGGTTGTCGTACAGAATTCTGAGATTGTTGGCGAATCTTTCCCTGGTTTTCGGGAGGTTTTGGTAGATTTGGGGGGCGATATTCACAATGGATGAATGCCATTATTTTTCGGGCCAAACTTTCTGATGCCTGATTATTATTCTTTAGGTTTGGTCGGCTATCCTTTGGAACACAGCCTTTCCCCGCGCCTTCATATGGCAGCTCTGCAGGATTTGCATTTAGCGGGAGAGTACCTGCTTTATCCAATAGAGCACCCATCTGACTTGCAAGATATCCTTGGAGAAATGCGATCGGGGAAGATCCATGGTTTGAACGTTACCATCCCCTACAAAGAAGTAATATTGTCTCTGTTGGATGACCTCTCGCCCGCTGCCCAGGCGATCGGTGCGGTTAATACGGTATCCCAACAGGACGGAAACCTGCTGGGGGATAATACCGATGCAAGGGGTTTTTATGCAGATATGGAACGCCTCGGGTGGTCAAAAATTGACAAGCCAGATCGGTATGCACTTGTCTTAGGAGCTGGCGGCTCAGCCAGGGCGATCGTTTATGCCTTGGCAAATGCGGGCTGGCGGATTACCATTTCCGCCCGGAGACAGGAACAGGCCGCGACCTTGGTTAAGTTAATTCAAAGATCAACTGAACTTACATCGAATTATGGGGAATTGTCCAAGATTACCCTGGATAAAGAATCTATCGCCAATCTCAATCCAAGGCCATCCTTGATAATTAATACTACTCAGGTGGGTATGTACCCCCAGGTTGATGCATCCCCCTGGCCTGAAGGGTTGGATTTCTCACCACAGGCTGCGGTGTACGATTTGGTTTACAATCCAGCAGAGACAGCCCTAATGCGGGCGGCCCAAAGAATGGGTCTACAGGTGGCTAACGGCATTGGGATGCTGGTTGAACAGGCCGCGCTCTCGTTGGAGATTTGGACAGGCTTGGCTACCCCTCGCCAGGTTATGCATCATGCTGTGACGGAATACAGCGCAAGTATACGATGAAGACAAGTTCAGAACGGATGAAAACCTTCCCAGACCATTTTTTTGCTGGGCTGGATTCTAAGATTAAGGAAATGCATGCCAGGGGTGAAGAAGTGATTCGCCTGGATGTGGGATCTCCGGACATGCCTCCAGCGGATCACATCATTGAAGCTCTGAGTAGATCCGCCGGTCAAGCCGACCATCATGGATACCAGTCACATATCGGTCCACAAGCATTGCGGGAAGCCTGGGCGGAAACCTACCAGCGATTGTACAAAGTGAAACTGGACCCAGATTCCGAGATCCTTCCCTTGATGGGCTCGAAAGAAGGCATCTTCAACCTGGTGATGGCAACCATCGATCCCGGGGATGTGGTTTTAATCCCTGACCCGGGATATCTGACCTACGATGGGGCCACCCGTTTTGCGGGAGGGGAACCATATTATCTACCCCTCCTCGCCGAGAATGACTACCTGCCGGATTTAGAGGAAATTCCAGAGCAGGTGATCGATAAAGCGAAACTGGTGTGGTTGAATTATCCACATAACCCTACTGGGGCAGTGGCAAATCTGGAGTACTTCACCCAGGTTGTTTCATTTGCCCGCCAGCATCACCTGCTCTTATGCCACGATGCAGCTTATACCCAGGTGACATTCGATGGCTACCAGGCTCCCAGCTTGCTGCAAATTCCTGGCGCGAAGGATATCGCCGTGGAATTCAATACCCTCTCAAAATCCCACAACATGGCAGGTTGGCGGGAGGGGGTTGCGGTTGGCAACCGGCGCGCCCTGGAATCATTGTATGCCCTAAAAACGAACATAGACAGCGGACAATTTCTGCCGATCATGGATGCCGCCACAGCTGCATTAACTGGCGACCAAAGCTGGCTTATCGAGCGCAACGAAATATATCGCCAGCGGCGGGATTTGATCATCAGCGCGCTGCGTTCATCTGGCTTGCGCCCTCGGGTTCCGCTGGGCTCGCTGTACATTTGGTGCCCGGTACCACCAGAATTTACGGCGGTGAGTTTTGTGACCATGTTATTAGAATATTCTGGAGTCAGCTTGACACCCGGCCCAATTTTTGGAACGAATGGTGAAGGGTTTGTGCGCATTTCTTTGTCGGCGCCAACTGAGCATATCGAAGAAGCCATGCAGCGCATGACTCATTTAATGCAAAAATCAGGAGGGCAAATAGGATGAGTTTGCGATTCATGACCGCAGGTGAATCTCATGGTCCAGGATTGGTTGCGATTCTGGAAGGCCTGCCAGCCGGACTTCCCGTAGAGGTCGATATCATCAATAAAGAGCTCGCCCGCCGGCAGCGCGGCTTCGGCGCGGGACCACGCATGAAGATCGAACAGGATACGGTCAAGATCGTGGGGGGAGTGCTGGCCGGGGAAACGACAGGCGCCCCCATAGCACTGCAGATCGATAATAAAGACCATGAAAAGTGGTTCAACCGGAAAATCGATCCCTTCGTCACCCCCCGACCTGGTCATGTTGACCTTACCGGTACGATCAAGTACGGCTACCGTGATTTAAGACCAGCCCTGGAGCGCGCCTCCGCGCGTGAAACTGCTGCCCGCGTGGCAGTCGGGGCGGTCTGCAAGCACTTTTTAACCCAATTCGGCATCCAGGTAGGCGGCTATGTCCTGTCTATTGGAGAGGTCACCGCAGATCTGGATGATATACCGCTGGGTGAACGATCTGCGCGGGCGGAGGAATCGGAGGTGCGCTGCCCAGAACCGCAGGCTGCTGAGCGTATGGGGGCTGCCATCCGAGAGATCATGCAGGCGCGCGACACCCTGGGGGGTATCCTCGAAGTTGTAGCTCTCGGTCTGCCTCCGGGTTTGGGCTCTCACGTTCACTGGGAGAGGAGATTGGAGGCCCGCCTCGGTGCGGCAGTGCTCAGCATCCAGGCAATGAAAGGGGTTGAGATCGGTCCCGGATTCGAAAATACACTCAAACCGGGCACCCAGGTGCAAGATCCGATCTTATTGGAAGGTGGGCAGCTGGTTCGACCAACCAACCGGGATGGTGGTCTGGAAGGCGGCATCACCACCGGGCAGCCCTTGATCGTCAGAGCGGCAATGAAACCCATCGCCACCACGTTAACCGCGCAGCAGACCGTTAATTTGGAGAATGGAGAGCAAGTTCCCACGCAATACGAGCGCTCGGATTTCTGTCCAGTCCCCCGGGCAGTGCCGATCGTGGAAGCCATGATCAGCTTCGTCTTAGCAGATGCGTTGATAGAAAAAATTGGAGGCGATTCCCTGGACGAAATGAAGCCGAGATTCGACGCTCTCCCAGGGACTAATCTTTCTGATATTAACTTGGACGGGGATGAGCATATCTGGTGGCCAGAGTGAGCAAACACCAAGCAGGAGCAGGCTCAAACTTAATCTTCCTGTATGGCCCCCCCGCCTCCGGGAAGAGCACCCTCGGGGAGCTGCTGGCCGATAATCTGGCCCTGCCATTTGTTGATCTTGATCAGCGTATTGAAGTGGAAACCAATCTCACCATCCCGGAGATTTTTGCCAAAGAGGGTGAAGAGGGTTTCAGGAGGCTTGAAAAGACACTGCTCAAAGAGACCCTGAATCTCGGATGGGGAGTGGTTGCTTTGGGAGGTGGCGCCCTGCTCGATCCTGAGAGCCGGTCCCTGGTGGAGCAGGCGGGTGCGGTCATATGTCTGGCACCATCTCCGGAAGAATTGCTCGAAAGAGCGGGTACAACATCGACCGAGCGCCCGCTAATAGCCGATAGCAGTCAGGAAAATGCCTCCAGCGAAAAGCTGATCGATTTGCTCAATCGACGCGAGAGTCATTACGCTTCATTTGCTCATCCGGTAGACTCGATATCCAAATCTCCAGAAGAGGTGGTTTGGGAAATTCAAATTCAACTGGGTGCCTTCCACCTGAGAGGCATGGCTAATTCTGGTTTTCGTGCGCCTGCAGCGGGGGGTGATTCTGCCAGGCCGCATCCACTTGGGTACGATGTGCGCGTGAGCAATGGTGCGCTGGGTGAGGTTGGGATTTGGCTCGAGCAGCTTGAGCTGAAGGGACCCATCGCGCTGGTAACTGATGAAAATGTGGCCCCTTTCTACCTGTCAAGAACACTTGAGTTTATTCAGGAAGCTGGATTTACTGTTCAACCAGTAGTCATCCCCCCCGGGGAGGCTGCCAAATCAATAGATACAGTTTCCTACCTGTGGGGGCAGTTCCTGGAAATGGGTCTCGAAAGGCGGGGGACAGCTATTGCCTTAGGTGGTGGGGTGGTGGGAGACCTGGCTGGATTCGCCGCGGCGACATACAAACGGGGAGTGCGCTGGGTAAACCTGCCGACTACCCTGCTGGCTATGGTGGATGCCAGTCTGGGTGGTAAAACAGGGGCTGATTTACCACAAGGAAAGAACCTGGTGGGGGCATTCCACGCCCCTCAGCTGGTGTTGACCGATCCGGAGACACTGGATACCTTGCCGCAGGAAGAGCTGCGTTCAGGGATAGCCGAAGTGATCAAGGCCGGCATTATTGGTGACGCGACCTTATTCGAAAGATGTACCCAAGGATGGCAGGAGATAGAGTCTAATCTGGGTGAACTCATCCGCAGGGCTATGGCGGTTAAGGTTGAGGTAATAGAGGCTGATCCCTATGAAGGTGGCGTACGGGAATCGTTAAATCTTGGTCATACGATTGGCCACGCGGTGGAAGTGGTCTCGAATTACGAACTGCGGCATGGGGAGGCAGTCGCCATCGGCACAGTTGCGGAGGCCAGGTTATCAGAGAAGATTGGCGTGGCGGAAAATGGCCTGGCTGACCAGATTGAAATTGTATGCTCGCAGATCGGGCTACCAGTTGAAATCCCTGAAGAACTCTCCGCAGATGAAATAATTAAGGCGATACAGATGGATAAAAAACTTGCTGCTGGACGCGTTCGATTTTCCCTACCAGTTAAAATTGGCGAAGTTCAGACTGGGATAGAAGTTGAAGACCTTAATTTAATACGTTTATAGAGGAAGAGGCGCTTATGACTGGAATCTTAGTCCTGCATGGTCCCAATCTCAACCTGATCGGTCAACGAGAGCCTGAGATTTACGGCAGCGTGTCTTTGGCCGAAATCGATCAAAAGTTAATTACCCGTGGAGAAGAGTTGGGATTTGAGGTGCGCACCTTCCAGGCAAATGGGGAGGGAACCTTAATTGACGCGCTGCACGAAGCCCAGGATTGGGCTTATGGCGTGATATTTAACCCCGCTGCTTATACTCACACCTCGGTCGCGCTCAGAGATGCGGTGGCAGGGATAAGGATACCGGTCATAGAAGTTCACCTATCCAATGTCTATGCTCGCGAGGAGTTCCGCCACAAGTCACTTATCTCTCCGGTGAGCTCGGGAAAGATCACTGGCTTTGGCTGGCGTTCTTATTTGCTGGCTTTACAATCGCTGGCCTGGATGGTTGAAGAGGAAAACAAATAAATCCCATCTGGCCTAGGCCTAGCGGGATGCAGGATGAATATGGGGGAAATTTTACGGAATAGCTTTTATTTAGGTCGTCTCAGAATAAACACTTTTTAGATGGTGGCGGGGGTAGGAACCAAGTGTACGCAAGAAGGGTGCAAATTCTTTTAAATTGCTGATCGCCCTGGAACCTGATTGGGCATGGTAATGCCCGGCGAAGTCGATATAAAACATATATTCCCACAGCTGCCCGGGGATGGGTCGAGATTCGATTTTGGTCAAGTCGATATCACGCAGAGCGAAAACGCTCAAGGCTTTAAACAGCGCGCCTGGCTGGTTATGCAGGCTGAAAACAATTGAAGTCTTATAGTCGTCGTCTTCAGGGGAATTAACCGACAGCGGGTCACGGGCTAGCGCAATAAAACGAGTGTAGTTGGCGGGATTATCCTCCATATGATCGGCTAGGATTTCTAAATCGTAGACTTCAGCCGCCCGGCTGGACGCCAGAGCAGCTGCCTGTGGATCGCCCCATTCCCGTAGCAAGCGCGCGCTGCCAGCCGTGTCGGCTTCAACCACCTGCTGAATGCCCAGCCTGTTTATATTCACTTCACATTGGGCCAGGGCTTGTGGGTGGGAATGCACACTTTCAATCTCTTCGAGCTTTACGCCCGGGAGCGCCATCAAGCAGTGAGCTACTCTTAAGTGGTATTCGCCAATAATGTGCAGTTCGTGGCGCAGCATAAGATCGTAATTGCGGTGGATACTCCCGGCGAGGGAGTTTTCAATGGGCAGCAGGCCGTAGATCTCTTGCTCCTGTTCCTCACTCACTGCTGCGAATACCTCTTCGAAGGTCTCGCAGGGGATGGTTACAACCTGGTCACCATAGTACTCGAATGCCGCTAATTCACTGTAAGCCCCTGGTTCGCCCTGGAATGCCACCTGCAGATTTTTCATTTACCCCGCCAGTGCAGGCTCCTTGACATAATCCAACCACTCACTCGAACGAGTATGGCGGCCGCGGATCACAGCCTGGAATTCCTTTTGCACGGCTCGGGCAACTGGCCCCATCCTGCCTTCACCAATCACACGGAAATCGATCTCGCGCAGCGCAATGCACTCCGCAGCAGTCCCACAGACAAATACCTCATCGGCAATATATAGCTGATCGCGCGAAACGGGTGTTTCCCTGACCTCGAAGCCCAGGTCATTGGCCAGAGTGATCACGGTATCCCGGGTGATGCCTTCCAGGACAGGCGCTGTCATAGGGGTGATGATCACGCCATCGCGAACCAGAAAGAGATTTTCACCAGTGCATTCAGCTACATAACCCTGCGGATCAAGCATGATCGCTTCTTCAAATCCGAAGCGCAGGGATTCGGTTTTTGCCAGTACACTGTTGGCGTAATTGCCGGTGATCTTGGCCTTGGTCATCATCACATTCGGGTGGTGGCGGGTGAAGGAGGTGATGTTGGCCCGAATTCCCATCTCCAGGGCTTCCTCACCAAGATAATTATTCCATTCCCATACCGCGATCCCCACACCGAGGTTTCCGGCATCCACGGTCAAGTTCCAACCACCGTCTGTCAGGTAGGCTAAGGGGCGGATATAGCATTCTTCGAATTCGTTCATGGCTACAGTTTGCCGGACCGCCTCCACCAACTCATCGACCGTGTAAGGGAAATCCCGGAATCCGAGCACCTTAGATGAATTAATCAATCTCTGAATATGTTCTCGCAGCCGGAATACTGCCTGGCCCTGATCTGTGGCATAGGAGCGGATACCTTCGAACACTCCTACACCATAATGGAGGGCCGGGGTGAGAAAATGAACGGTGGCTTTTTCAAACTCCACCATTTCTCCGTTCATCCATAAATATTTTGATTGCATACCCATCTCCGTTTCTCCTTCTCCGATAATATTGATATATTTATGCTTAGTAAAATTCGTATTGTAGCCTAGCCCACTTCGACTGGCTCTGTGCAGGCTCTTGTGGGCGTTTTAGAAAAATTCTACGGGCTAAGGGCACAAGGTCCCCACCTCCGACGGGGCAGGCTCTATACTACAAGTTATAAAATAAATGTTGCTTGTACGACAGCCCTTATAGAACGGCCTCAGATTTTGATACTCCAAAACCAGCGATGATCTTTTCCGTCATCTGGCTGGTGGAAAGGCTGCCTCCCAGGTCAGGCGTGCGATACCCATTTGAAATAGCAGACTGAACCGCATCCTCCACCGCGCGGGCTTCGGATTCCAACCCAAGAGAATGGCGCAGCAGCATAGCTGCCGACAGGATGGTTCCAATTGGGTTAGCAATGCCTTGACCAGCAATATCAGGAGCAGAACCATGGATTGGCTCAAAGAGTCCTTTTGGCTGGTTCAAGTTGTTGGTGCTCTCACCAAGTGATGCAGAGGAAAGGTTGCCCATCGATCCGGAGAGCACCGAAGCCTCATCGGTCAAGATATCACCAAACAAATTCGAGGTCAGCATTACATCGAAAGTCGCAGGTCGGGTCAGCAGGTGCATGGCAGCCGCGTCGACCAACAAGTGTTCCAGGACGACATCTGGGTAATCCCCAGCCATGGAAGAAACTGTTTGCCGCCATAGGCGGGAACTCTCGAGAACATTGGCTTTATCAACAGATGTAACCTTTGCCTTGCGTCCCCTGGCGAGCTTGAAAGCCAGATGAGCCACCCGGCGCACCTCGCTCTCGCTGTAAATCATCGTATCGACTGCCTGTTCTTCACCATTTACAGATCGCCGCTCGCGCGGCTGTCCAAAATAAATACCCCCGGTCAGCTCACGGATCACCAGCAGATCTACCTCGACCAATAATTCTCTGCGGAGTGGGGAGGCATCCAGCAGGTCAGGATGAGGTTTGACGGGGCGCAGGTTGGCGAACAATCCCAGCTCCTTACGCAAACCGAGCAATCCTTGTTCCGGACGCACAGGTGCAGTAGGATCATCCCATTTCGGACCGCCGACAGCCCCCAACAAGACGGCGTCCGAACTCTGGCAAGCTTGTAAAGTATCTTCGGGGAGTGCTGTTCCCCGGGCGTCAATCGCACAACCTCCAATCAGGTATTCTTGCATCTCGAAGGAATGACCAAATTTCTGGGCGATGGATTCAAGAACGCTTTTACCAGCCGCCAGCACCTCTGGACCAATACCGTCTCCCGGGAGGAGGGTGATCTGAGCTTTCATCGTTTCAATCCCCCTCGGTTTCGTCTCTGGCACCATTGAGCAGCGCGTATTCCATGCTGTCGGAAAGGGCGTGCCAGCTGGCCTCGATAATATTTGAGCTGGCGCCGACGGTACTCCACTCACGGGTGCCGTTCTTCGTGTCGATCAGCACCCTTACTGCAGCAGATGTGCCGCTATCACTGTCCAGGATGCGGACTTTGTAATCACTGAGGCGTACATCTGCCAGGGCGGGATAAACATCGATTAATGCTTTACGTAAGGCTGCATCTAATGCATTCACCGGGCCATTGCCATCTGCGACGGTGTGAACTATCTCATCACCTACCTTGACCTTAACCGTAGCTTCAGCAAGTATGCCTCGCCCCTGGCGATGCTCGACAACCACAGTAAAGTCGATCAGTTCAAAGGCTGGTTCATAATCGGGCTGCAGCTGCTGGATCATCACATTCAAAGAGCCTTCCGCGCTTTCGAAGGTGAAGCCCTGGGCTTCGAGTGATTTTATTTTCGCCAGCACCTCCCGCGCCTGGTCACTGCTCACATCTAGTCCCAACTGGCTGGATTTATCTAATACGTTACCGCGACCTGAAAGCTCGGATACCAGTGTCCGTTTCTGGTTGCCAACCAATCCGGGATCGATGTGCTGATAGGATTGCTCGGTCTTCAACATGGCAGCCACATGGATGCCACCTTTGTGGGCGAAGGCGCTGGCACCCACAAACGGGGAGTCCTTCTCATGGGGTAAATTGGCAACTTCTGCCACGTAATATGAAAGGTCGGTCAGCTGTTCGAGTTTACCCTCCGGTAGGCAGGTAATACCCATTTTAAGCTCCAGATCTGGGATGATCGTGCACAAGTCGGCGTTGCCAACCCGCTCGCCATAGCCGTTGATCGTCCCCTGTACCTGCACTGCACCCACGCGTACAGCAGCTAATGTATTCGCAACCCCGCAGCCGCTGTCGTCATGGGTATGGATGCCAAAGGGTACAGAAACCTGTTGTGAGACTTTCCGGCAAATCTCCTCGATCTCCCAGGGCATTGTGCCCCCGTTCGTATCGCAGAGGACAACCACCTGGGCGCCGTTTTCCGCGGCTGCAGATAATGTCTTCAAAGCATAGGATGGATTTGCTTTGTACCCGTCGAAAAAGTGTTCAGCATCATAGACCACTTCTTTGTCCCGTTGATAGAAGTAGGCAACGCTGTCAGCGATCATCTCCAGGTTTTTACCCAGGCTGGTTTCCAACACTTCTGTGACGTGCAGGTCCCAGCTTTTCCCGACCAGGGTAACCACAGGAGTATCAGCCGCCAAAAGCATTTGAATATTGGCGTCGTCTTCCGGGCGGTTATCTTTTTTCAGCGTCGATCCAAAGGCGGCAATCTTGGTGTTTTGAAAATCGATTTCTCGAGCTCTTTGGAAAAACTCGACATCCTTGGGATTGGATCCCGGCCATCCACCTTCGATATAGTGGATGCCAAATTCATCCAGGCGATGAGCGATTTTAATTTTGTCATCCGCAGACAGTGAAATACCTTCATGCTGGGTGCCATCTCGTAGAGTCGTGTCGTAAAGAAATATATCGCTCATACTTACCATCCTTAGATTATTCGCCTTTAAAGCGCATTTCTCTGTTCATATTGTTCTATCTGGGTTTCTCGTTTAAGTAGATAACCTAGCTGGTCAACCCCTTCTAGCAAACAAGTCTTACTGAATGTGTCAATAGGGAAGGAAACCGAATCTCCGTCCGGCAGGGTGATGGTCTGTGAGGGGAGATCGATCGTCAGCAGCATCTCCGGGTCATGCTCAACCCCGTTAAAAATCTTCTCCTGGGTATCAAAATCGATGCTGACCGGTAAGAGCCCATTTTTTAGGGCATTGCTGCGGAATATATCAGCAAAAGATGTACTCACGACGGCCCGGATACCCCATCCTACTAACGCCCATGGAGCATGCTCCCGAGATGAACCGCAGCCAAAATTATCCCCGGCGACAAGAATTTGTGCCTGCTGGCAGACGTCGAAATTCAATGGGAAGCCCGGATCAGGATGGCCATCGTCATCGTAGCGCCATTCGTAAAACAATCCTTCCGACAGCCCATCCTTGTTCGTCACCTTGAGGTAGCGTGCCGGGATGATCTGGTCTGTGTCGATGTTGTTGTGCGCCAGCGGGATGACTCTCGAGGTTAATCTTGTGAAAGGTTGCATAGAATTTCAATTCCAGAGGGTGATATTCACTTACTGATTATTATTTCATTCGCCAAATTGATCAATTTCCATTAATACTGCGTGGATCTGTTACCCGTCCGGTAATAGCACTGGCCGCAGCGGTAAGCGGGCTGGCTAAGAATGTCCTGGCGCCTTTACCCTGCCGCCCTTCAAAGTTGCGGTTGCTGGTGCTGACAGCGTACTGCCCTGGCTGCACCTGGTCGCCGTTCATGGCGATGCACATACTGCAGCCCGCAAAGCGCCATTCAGCGCCGGCCTGCTTGAATACCTGGTCTAAGCCTTCCGCTTCTGCTTGCCGGCGAATGCTCTCCGAACCGGGTACGACCATCAGATGAACTCCATCCGCCACCTTGCGATCGGTTAGCAAGCTGGCAGCTTCTCGCAAGTCAGATAAGCGCGAGTTGGTACAGCTGCCGATGAAGACGACATCCACCGGCTGATCCTGCAGTTGTTTTCCTGGCCGTAGGTCCATATATTTCAGCGCTTTCTCGAGGGCAGACCGCTTCAATGGATCTGATTCATTCTGTGGGTCTGGGATCCGTCCACTAATCGGGATGCCCATGCTGGGGTTCGTGCCGTAGGTGACCATCGGCTCAAGCTCAGAAACATCCAGGGTGACAGACTTATCATATCCAGCCCCTGGATCGGATGGCAGCTTCCGCCATTCTGCTACTGCAGCATCCCAGGCTTCTCCTTGCGGGACAAACTCTCGACCGGCGAGGTATTCAAAAGTGGTGTCATCCGGGGCGACCATCCCAGCCCTGGCGCCACCTTCGATGGACATGTTGCACAAGGTCATCCTTTCTTCCATATCGAGTGCCCTGACAGCGGAGCCGCTGTATTCGAAGACATGCCCGGTGCCACCGCCGATGCCGATTTTTGCGATCAACGCCAGGATCATATCCTTGGCGGTCACACCTTCCCCTAACTGCCCTTCAAAATCAACCTGGTACGTTTTCGGTTGGTTTTGCAATAATGACTGTGTAGCCAGGACGTGGGCCACCTCGCTGGTGCCGATCCCAAAGGCCAGCGCGCCGAATGCGCCATGGGTGGCTGTATGGCTGTCACCGCAGACGATCGTCATCCCTGGTTGGGTGAATCCCAACTCGGGACCGATGACATGCACGATGCCCCGCTGGGGACTATCTTGATCATAGAGCGGGATGTCGAATTCCCGGCAGTTAGCCTCTAACTGGCGCAGCTGCTCGGCGGCCATGTCATCGATGATCGAAAGGGAGAGATCGGTTGTCGGAATGGAATGGTCCATGGTCGCCACGGTGCGATCCGGGCGCCGGACGCGCAGACCCCTTTCCTTTAGTTCAGAAAATGCCTGGGGAGAGGTGACTTCATGGACCAGATGGAGATCAATGTACAGGATGGCAGGTGACTCGGGATCGTGAACCACGACATGCTGATCCCAGATTTTTTGAAAAAGCGTTTTTGAGGATTGCATAGAGTGCTGTTAAACCAGATCCGAAACTTCCCAATTTCCTGGGACTGTTCTCGGTTGGGGGAATGGATCGAAGGTCACCTTTGTCTCATCGCCCTCGTAAGTTTCAGCGCTCTCTGGAGCTTCTGGTTCCACTGGCTGGTCAACTGAATCATCGCCGGAAGTGGTTTCCGGCGTATCGAATGCAGAGACATCCCAGTTCTTGGGGATAGTTCTCGGTTCCATGAAGGATTCGGAAGAAGGTTGGTGAGGTTGAGCTCCATCCATTTCAAATTTTGTGGTCATGTCTGGCTCCTTTCCGGAGTTAGCGAGATCGTGGATTGCTCGGGAGGAGCAACCTTGCTGCGATATTTCCCGGTAGCAATTAATAACTTATTCAAAGCCGCCAAGTAGGCTTTCGCACTGGCGACGATAATATCGGTATCTGCACCATATCCACCGAAGGTACGGGTGCGCACTATGCCGTTCTGGGGTGAGGTGCGCTGCGGGATCGAACCGTTATCTGCCTGGAGTCGGACTGAGACCTCTCCCAAGGCGTCGATGCCTTCTGTGACGGCATTGATGTTGAACTCGACCAAGGTATTGTCGACGCCAATGATCGCGTCAACCGCCTGGTAGACTGCGTGAACTGGTCCAGTGCCGACCGCAGCATGAATGTGCAGTTCGCCATCCGGTCCAAGCAGGCGTACGGTTGCAGTTGGTAGGCCCATCGTCCCGCATGCGACCTGCAAACCATCCAATGAGAAAATTTCCTGTGAGACATAGGTCTGGTCTTCAATGAGTGCTTCGAGATCGGCGTCAGTAATGGTCTTCTTTTTGTCGGCCAGTTCTTTATAGCGTTCGAAGGTGCTGTTCAGCTCCTCCTGGCTCAGGTCGTAGCCCATCTCCTGTAAGTGCGCTTTCAGGGCGTGCCGGCCGGAATGTTTCCCCAAGACGAGCTTCGAGCGATGCAGCCCTACTGTCTCCGGCTGCATGATCTCATACGTTTGATTGTGCTTCAGCATGCCGTCCTGGTGAATGCCCGCTTCATGGGCGAAGGCATTTGCTCCGACAATAGCTTTATTCGGCTGGACAGGGATGCCGGTGTAATTGGAAACCATGCGGCTGATGCGGGAGATCTGGGTGGTATCGATACCCATTTCAAGTCCGTAAACCGCACGCCTGGTGAGCAGTGCCATGACTACTTCCTCGAGCGAGGTATTACCTGCTCTTTCACCGATGCCATTGATGGTGACCTCGGTCTGGCGGGCTCCAGCTTGAATACCAGCCAGCGTGTTGGCAGTTGCG
>CALBUI010000113.1 GCA_937968125.1 uncultured Anaerolineales bacterium
CGCTTCGATCTTCAGCGCGCCCTCCACGATGGTCTTATCACCGTCACCCAAAATGGTGACCGCTACCGCATCCTCGTTGCCGTTGACCTCATCGACACCTGGCAGCTCCCCACCGCTCTTGTCATTATTCAGCTCGCCCTGACCAAACTAAAACGCACGTCATCCTGAACCTTAACAACCTCATAATATTTCACCATTGCGTTACTGGCCCGCCCCGGATGTAATTCCGGGAACTGTCTCCTGCAGAGTATTTCTAATGATTTGCTCAGCATAAAGAAAGGCTCATCTCCATTAACGCAGGAAATGAGCCTTTCGGATTATAAGTAGCGAAAAAATATTCTACCGGTTCAATTTGCCGGGCCGATCTCCAAAGCCAGCACGATGAACTGCGTGAACTGTCCGGCGCTGAAGTTGTTGTCGCTGATTATCACCACCGTCTGCCGCCCGTCGGGCAGGGATGGACCGAAGGTCATCCCCTCGATGTTGTCGATCGGGATGCCCAGGTCGTTGAATGCGAACACCTCCCGCTGCGAGACCGGGGTGAAAGCGATTGGAGATCCGCCAACGTACAGGGCCTCTTCGCCTGACACGTCAGTGGCGCCCTGTGTCGAGACCTCGTTGATCACCACCACGTTACCGGTGCCGCCGCCTTGCGTACCTCCGACCGAGAAGGATCGCTCCATGACCAGCATGGTCCCAGCGTTATCGATCGGTAGGATTTCGACGATGCCATTCACCCCGAAGATCGACGTTGGTTCAGCCCAGGGCGCTACCTCGTAAACGTACTCAGCGAGCGGGATACGTTTGCGCAGATCGTACAGGAGGAAGCGGGCCAGGCTGCCGTTCGTGAATGTGGAAGCCGGCCCATCCTGAAACAGCGCGCCTTCATTGGCCGTAACCAGAACCCGCCCGTCAGGCGTAGGGTTCAGGCTCTCAAAGGCCAGGTTTAAACGCACCCCTTTGTCAACGCCGTTGGGCAGGAACTTGTCCGGGATCGGCAGATCTGCGGTGACCCGCCCGTTGTGGTTATAGCGCCGGATGAATGGGTCAATATTTGGATCGGAGAAGGTGGGCCCCTCCGTGGACATGAAGAGGAACCCCTCGCGACCGAGGGTAAAGCCTTCCGGATCGAGACCACCCGGAGCGAAGGGCGTTTTCTTGCTCTCGAACAGCTGCGTGACGCCGGCGAATTCCACATCCCCCTCATCCAGCGTGCCATCGGCCAGGTCTACGATGACCGTGTAATAGCGGACAGGATCTCCCGTCGGCCGGTTGCCCTGATCGTCGGACAGCGTGTAGTAGACGCCCCGATTGGGATCGAAGGTGATGCTCGACAGGCCGCCAATCTCCGTGCCGCCGAATGTAGCGCCAGTCGGGATGACGACTTCGCCAAGGAACTCAACACCTGTGACGGTTAATTGTCTATCATCGGATGCCATGTTCTTCGCGATCAACATATCCCCGGATGGTGCTAATGCGAGGGAAAAGAACGAAAGAACGATCAGCAGGTATACAATCTGACGAACATGTATTTTGTTTAACATAAGATTTCCTCCGAGTGAATTGAGTAGCCATTCCAATCGAGCATATCGAATTACCCCGCCTGATAACCGATCAGGATAACTCCACCTGGGGGACGAGTGTTCAAGCAGAGTTTTTAGTGCGCAGCATGGATTGAATGGTTTGATAGGCAAATTGAATTATAACATTCGAATATGAGAAGATTTATCTGAATAATTTCCAACAATGGTGATTCCGAGTTCTATCGGTAGCTGGCTTACAGTGAAATTTATTATTGGTTCATCTTTCTAAAGTTCGATACTTTATATTGGAATAGTATTCAAACCTGATAGAATTATTTACCCTTTCTCCAGCAGGTTGATAAACGAGAGATTTATCAAGGAACCGGGAGAAGTAAAACCGGATTTCTATGCAATGGATTCGAAGTACAAACGCATCGTTGTAAAAATCGGCACCTCCACCCTGACTGGAGGCACGGCATATCTATCCCCTCCGCGCATGGTTGACCTCGTGCGGCAAATGGCACACCTTCACAGTCAGGGAGGTGAGCTTATCCTGGTCACCTCGGGAGCGATAGCGGTGGGTCGCCAGCGCTTAGATTTTCCTCGTCTGCCGAAGGATATACCAGCCAAGCAGATGTTAGCCGCCATTGGGCAGCCGCGTCTCATGGGGCTTTATGAACAGCTCTTCGAATTATATGGATTGATGGTCGCCCAGGTGATGTTGACCCGCAACGATTTGTCTACCCGGACAAGCTACTTAAATTCTCGCAACACGCTCGAATCTCTGATCGCCAGGCGAGTCATCCCAATCGTTAATGAAAATGATACCGTGGCCACGGAGGAAATTAGGGTTGGCGATAATGATAATCTTTCTGCTATGGTGGCCGCCCTGATCGAAGCTGATTTGCTGGTGCTGTTGACGGATCAACAGGGATTATTCACGGCTGACCCACGCCAGGATTCAGAGGCAAGTTTGATCTCAGAAGTTGTCGAAGCGGAGATACCTGAAGAGGTCTGGAATTCGGCAGGAAGATCGAGGGACGGTCTGGGCACGGGCGGGATGGTGACCAAGCTCGAAGCCGCGGACCTCGCTCGCCGCTCTGGGGCTAAAGTTGTCATCGCCCGTGGGAGTGATGCCGATATCCTCATTCGCATTGCAGATGGAGATCAGGCGGGCACCCGTTTTCTTCCATCTGGGACGGTTTTGGAGAGTCGCAAACGTTATATCCTGGCTGGCGGCCAGGCAGTGGGTTCTTTGTCCGTGGATCAGGGAGCAGTCGCGGCAATAGAAAAGGGCAGCAGTTTGCTCCCTGTCGGTCTGGTTCTTGTAGAAGGGGATTTTCAGCGGGGAGATACTGTTCGAGTTGTTAGCCCATCTGGAAAGGAGATCGCCAGAGGCTTGACAAATTACGCCTCCACTGATTTGGGCAAAATCCTTGGAAAGCGATCTGATCGTATTGAAAATATCTTGGGCTTTGCATATGGTGAAGAAGTGATCCATCGCAATAATATGGTGCTGTTATGAAAACAATGGAAGATTTTGGAAGAAATGCGAAAAAAGCAGCTGGTATTCTAGCCAGGGCGGACAGCGTAATAAAAAATGATGTGTTAAATACTTTGGCCGACTTATTGTCAAAAAGGGAGCAAGATATATTTGCAGCCAATAATGAGGATGTCTCCGCTGGAAGTGAGGCAGGATTGTCAGAAGCGTTGTTGGATAGGCTTACTCTGAATCAATCACGTTTGTCCGGCATCATCACAGACCTGCGCCGGGTAGCGGAAATGCCTGATCCAGTTGGCGAGTTTTTTGACCAAGCTGTTTTACCCAATGGATTGCAGGTACGTAAACAGCGTGTGCCGATCGGTGTTCTTGGGGTGATCTATGAATCCCGGCCGAACGTTACCATCGATATTGCCAGCCTGGCGATCAAGACCGGGAATGCAGTCATATTGCGAGGCGGGAGCGAAACGATCAATTCCAACCGTGCCTTGGTGTCCATCATTCGAGAGGCATTAACAGCTTGCGGCTTGCCAGCAGATATCGTCCAATTTATCGATGATACCAGCCGTGAACGCGTGGCAGAAATGTTGAAGATGCATAAGTATATAGACATGCTGATTCCTCGTGGAGGGGCCGCACTGCACCAGTACTGCCGGGAAAACAGCACCATTCCGGTCATCACCGGAGGTATTGGTATTTGCCACCTGTTTGTGGACCAGTC
>CALBUI010000114.1 GCA_937968125.1 uncultured Anaerolineales bacterium
CCGCAGGTCAGGCAGTAGCTCTCACCAATGGATTTTCCCTGCCAGGCATACCGGCGGACGTCGATCCCAATGGGGCAGGAAAATGAGCAGATCCCGCACTGCACACAGCGTGACCGATCTGGCACCACGCAGCCTTCAGCACGCGCCTGGTGTTTAGAATACTCCCCGCGCAGGAGACTACGGATATCAATCATCTTCATCATCATCACCCCCATCTTCATCCCCTCCATCACCTTCATCACCCCCATCACCTTCGTCACCTCCACCACCTTCTTCGCCTCCACCATCTTCGTCACCCCCACCATCTTCTTCGCCTCCACCACCCTCATCTCCTCGCTTGTGGCAATCTAAACAGCGACTGCCAAAATTCGAGATTCCCTCTTCGCTGTGTTTTTTGGTCATTTTGGACTGGTCGTGGCAGGCAAAGCAATTGTATTTCGCGCCCCCGGAGGGATGGCATTTACTGCATTTTCCATTCGCATCACCGTGGTTCATCGGGAAGCTGTGATTAAAGGAGGCCCCGCTCCAGGTGGAGGTATTGTGGCACTGCGAGCACTGGCCTCCGAAGTGATTGGCAGGCTTATTCCCCGAATGGCAGGCTTTGCAATCGGTGGCCCCAACTGCACTGTGATTAAATCTGGCATTTGACCAGGAGGTTGTGTTATGACAGGCGGAACACTGCCCACCCCAATGGTTGGCCGGCTTATTGCCACTGTGGCAGGCTTTGCAATCCGTGGCTCCCACCGCATCATGATTAAAATTGGCCTGCGCCCAATTTGTCGTATTGTGACAGGCCGAGCACTGGCCAGAGTAGTGGTTTACTGGCCTATCATTCGCATGGCAGGCTTTGCAATCTGTCGCTTTAACTGCCTCGTGATTGAAATTTACCTGCGCCCAATTGGTAGTATTGTGGCAGACCGAGCACTGAGCCTGGAAATGATTAGCAGGTTTATCAGCTGAGTGGCAAAACTGGCAATCCCGGGTATCCACAGCCTGATGGTTGAAATCCGCCTGTTCCCAATCAATTGTATTGTGACAGGCTGAACATTGACCTGAATAGTGACCGGTTGGCCTGTCATCCAAATGACATGATTGACAATCAGCTGCATCATTCAAGCTGTGATCGAAATCAATGTCCTGCCAGGAGGTGGGTGAATGGCAGGTGGAGCATTCACCGCTGAAATGGGGATCAGGCAGCTCTTCCAGGTGACAGTCAATACACAAATTCGGTGTCCCGGCATATTGTGCATCCACATGGCAGGAATCACAATCCAGCTCTGCATGTTCCCCAACTAATGGGAAGAACTCATGCATGGCTCCCGGGCTTCCTTCTGGGAATTCCACGATTTGTGGTGCGATTCCGCGAAGGTTTTGCTCATCCCCTTCCACAAAGGCAAGTGATAAATCAGAAGGAATCTGCTCAACTCCCGGAATGGATACAAATTGATCTTCACCAGATAAACCGACCAATATATTGGCAAGGGTGGCAGTTTTTGCAAGGAGATTTTCGATCACCTCAATCTGATCGGCTGGAAGATCTCCATAACTGTTGAGTGCTACATCGATGTTCAAGAGCAGCGTTATAAGCTGGTTCTCCAGGAATGGTAAATCTTCCTCAGGCGAATCTGAAATTGCAGCAATCGCCTGATCAAGTGCCCGATCCAAATACCGGATCACAAGAATTGCTGGTTGGTTATCTCCCAGGATCACCAGGTCTTCGGTGCGCTGCAGGGCCAAATCCAGGTAGTAAGCCGCTTGATCTTTATCATTGATGATCAACCGACCTCTAGCCTGTTCCGCAAAATCTTGCAGAGGGAAAAGAGGATGCCCCGGGTGGAGGGGCCGAGCTCTCGCCAGAGCTACCTGAGCACTGAAACCGATTGTCAACAGCAGCAGCAATATAAGAGCAGAAATGATTATGAAGCGTCGCATGGCATTCCCCTTCATTAATTAGTCACTTGACTCATGCACCAATCCATCTATATGGCATTCAGTGCAATCATTAAGTTGAATGGTTGAAAGGTTGACTTCCTCGTGTTTTTCTTGAATCTCACCGAATTGATGTTCGTGGCACTCGAAACAGGTAAATTTGCTGTAGGTGGTTACATGGCAAACCTGGCATTCCTGCTGACCTTCGTCGCCATGATCCATCGGGAACTGGTGATTCACCAAAAGCGCAGGGTACCAACTGAGAGTGCTGTGGCAGTACTCGCAACTATCTCCAAAGAAACCGGCATGGATCTCTGGCTCCGGATGACAATCCTTACACTCAGCTGGAGTGTTTTGAAATTGCTGGTTCACATGGCAGGAAAGGCATTCGAGCTCTGCATGGCCACCGTCCAATTGAAAGACAATTTGATGATCAAAATCCCTCATGCGGTCAACACCGTCATGGCATTCAAGACAATTTCCACCAAGTCGAGCCTCGTGTTGAGTGATGAAATCTTGATCTCCACTGGTGTGGCAATCACTGCAGGAAGCCGCTTGAAATTCTTTTACTCCATTAGAATGACAACTGGCGCATGTGATCGCTTCCCCTGAATAATCTTGCGCATGCATTACCAGGCTAAAACTTGTATCGATATTGTGATCAAAAAGTTGGTCTGCGAATAAGGCCGGTTTCCATGATTTTTCATTATGGCAGTCTGCGCATTCCACGCTGAACACTCCGAGGTGCACAGCTGGTTCTGCATGGCAGGCGGCACATTCGCCAGGCAGATCCGGGAATTGACCCTCAAGGTGACAGCCCACACAATCGACTTCTATGTGAGATCCTTCCAGCTGGAATTCTGAGACCGAGTGATCATACCTGGCCATACTATCCAAACCATCATGGCAGGCAATGCATTCACCACCAAAATCTGCCTTGTGGGTGGTAATAAAATCAAGGTCATTATCTGCATGGCAGCCTGAGCAAGAAGATATCGATACTGATAATTGACCATCTGAAATATGACAGTCCAGACAATCAATCGGTCCCATTGAATAATCGACCTGGTGCCAGATCAGGCTAAAATCCACCAGGGAATGATTGAAATCGTCCAGGTTTCCCAACCGCAGATCGAAATCGCGCCCCTGGTGGTCAGAATGGCAGTCTGCGCAGCGTTTTGCATTATCGAGAATCCCGTGCAAGCTGTTTTCCATTGTTATTTGCTCGCCAACGGATACATGGCAGGCTGTGCAAAGATCAGCCTGTATACTGGTAAGGGGTTGGTGACACAACGAACACTGCCCCTCGAATTCAGCATGTGATTGGAAACCAGATTTTTTGCTTTCACTTTTACTTTGGCTGCTCAAACTACCGGGACTGAACGCCAGGCCTCCCTGTCGCCATAGGGTCAGGCCAAGCGCGGTGAGTAAAACCGCCAGGATCAACACTCCAGGTAATGTCAGTAACGTTGAACGTCTCCTCATTTATCTGATTACCCAATCAAACGAGTTGAATATTAAGACAGCCTTCCAGGCTTCTTATTTTCCTAAACTTTAATATTCGAACTGTAAATTGCTGGGAACAACCGAACCCAACACCCAAAGGGAGACTTAGAACACCCCATATATTTACAAGTGTCTCGTGAAATCCCTCTGCCTAGCTAATTAGTCGATCAACATTTTGATCAAACTCACCAAGTCTATCCTCTTCTTGCGAAGTTCCCCGGTGGATTGGCCTGAACCAATTTCTGCGTTATCAGTCCGGCTCATGCGAGAAGAATTGACCAGAATGATCGTCACCAATATTGTGGAAAAAATTATCCAGCTGGCAAAGACGGTAATAAAAGAGACATACATGGCATTCTCCCGTTCTCAACTAAATGCAACAAGGAAAAGCTGCAAATCAACGAAATAATTTGGTTGTTAAAGGATCTGCGATCATGAAACTCCTGCCAGGGTCTGTTTTATCGCTTGCAGGTTAGACTGCTCCTAGTGGATCACACACGGAGTTTCTTTGACCTGTAGTAATTAAGACGCACAAGTAGCGATTTAAGCGCGCATATTTGCTAGGAATTAAGTACTAAAATGAATTTTAGGGGGAAATAATATCTGCTTTGGTGACAATTGTCACCAGATTCCATGACAAAAGGGGATAGCGAGGCTGGTCTCCCCATGATATATTATGGTTCACCATAGGATTTCTTTGATATATTTTATGTCTAACCATAACTACGACACGATCAGCGAAAGCGAACAAATGTATTTGATCACCATCGCCAGACTGATCGAAGATGGACAACCAGAACCCATCCCCCTCTCTGACATCGCAAATGAATTGTCAGTCTTACCAGTTTCCGTCAACCAGATGGTGCGCAAATTGGAGGGTGCTGGATATTTATCTTACCTGCCATACAAGGGTGTAGAGCTCACCGACCTCGGGAAGAGGATCGCATTTCGAACTCTGCGCAACAGGCGCTTATGGGAGGTATTTTTGGTCGACCACCTGAAAGTGTCCCTGGAAGAAGCGGATACTATGGCATGTACAATGGAGCACGTCACCCCAGACGATATTGCCCAACGATTATCAAATTTCCTTGGTGAACCTGTCACAGGACCGGGAGGTCAGCTCATTCCCAATCTAAATTTCGATCAGGTGATCCAGGAAACGCAACCATTAACCGATCTCGAAGTTGGGATGGCTGCTGAAATAACCGACATCAACGCCCCACCAGCAGTGATCAGATTCTTGAATGAAGAAGGACTACGGCCTGGTTCAATGGTAACCCTGCGGGCGATCGGCACCCGGGATTCGAGATTGGTCGAAGTGGGAGCTGGTTATGTGGAATTATCCGTGGAGATCGCCAATTCGATCCGTACCTCTAAAGTAATATCCCAGCCAACTGTTATCCGATTAGAAGAGTAAGGATTTACGATTTACCAACTACATCACACAAGAAAGGACACTTTAACGATATGTTCCCCAGTTTCCTATTATCCCTCCGTGAAGGCATCGAAGCGGCATTAATCATCGGCATCATCATCGGTGTGCTGATCAAAATTCAACGAGAAGAATTAAAGCCGGTTGTATGGTGGGGCGTGGCGATCGCAATCGCGCTCAGCATCATGTTCGGATTGGGATTGAACCTTATTGGTATGGAATTCTCGGGGCAATTTGAAGAGGTTTTTGAAGGCATCGCCATGCTTTTGGCTGCGGCCATCCTGACCTGGATGATCTTGTGGATGCAGAGTCGGGGCGGAGAGATCCAGCGCGATCTGGAAGCCAAAACTGCACATGCGACACTAAATCGCGGTGGTACTGCCCTATTTTTTCTGGCCTTCCTGGCAGTCTTCCGTGAAGGGGTTGAGTTAGCTTTATTTTTATTGGCAACCCGTTTGGCATCCGACCCAATTTCGGTTTTAATCGGCGCGGTTTTGGGATTAGGCAGCGCTATCTTGCTAGGATGGATGTTGTTTGCTACCACCCGGCGACTTAATTTGCGCAACTTCTTCCAGGTCACCAACGTGCTGCTACTCTTCTTCGCCGCGGGAATGGTGGCGTATGGTGTCCATGAGTTAATCGAAGCCTCCTGGATTCCCCCAATCATTGAAAATGTTTGGGATATCAACCACATCGTGAGTGATAAATCTGAGGTGGGAAGCATTCTCAAAGCTTTATTTGGCTACAACGGCAATCCCGCTCTAACTGAGGTCCTGGCTTACCTGGGTTATTTTGCAGTCATAGGAACGATCATTCTCCGGAACCAGCGTAAGCATGTGAAAGCGAAGGCGATTGCAGTTTGATTTATTTTCAGTTATGCCAATAAGAAGAATTCGACTCAACGCCAGTTCATATTCACATTCTGGATGGCGCGGGTGAACAGTTTAACGAAATTTTTATCAAGTCTAGGAAAAGTAGGTGATATTGATATCCAGCCTTGATAATTAAATTGGCACGAAAATTGCACTTTTCAAATAGCTTACCGAAAAGAGGATTTTTTACAACTCATTGTTTGTTATCTTCCTCATGAAATCCTTAATTGCAATTATTTATTACTTGATGGAAGCAAGTAACACCGCCTAACTCAATATTTTTTAGTGAAGGGAGGGGAGACCGGGGTCCAAATTCAAGCGTCGAGATAACCACGATTCTTGATTCAGTTCTGAATTTTGATCAATACATTTTGGAAATTGAATAGATATTGGTTCTGTTCAGAAACTGAAACTATTCATAAATTGGATCTCGCAATTTGCTCGTGCAATGACTGATAAATATTACTCAATACGTGTGCTATATAAGGATTATGGAGTGGTACGTTCATCTGCAATCATTTTCCTGATTTTACTTGTGAGTGCTTTGCTGTCATCCTGCGCAGGATCCGCAACATCGGATGCAGTCGCGCACGTAAATCTGAATAAACTTTCACCCCTTCCAACACCAATTAATAATGAAATCACACCCCTCAAATTAGCAATTGCTGCGGTTATATCCCCACAGGGATCCGCGGAAAATTATGCACTTTTGCTAGAATATCTCAGTTCAAAGCTGGATCGACCAGTAGAAGCAGTTCAACGTCGAACATATATGGAAATCAACGACCTGCTTCTAAATGACGAAGTAGATCTGGCTTTTGTTTGTACAAGTTCATATATGGTGGGAAAACACGATTTTGGGATGCAGCTTTTGGTTGCCCCCAAGGTTCGTGGTGAGGTGACATATCGCGCAAATCTGATAATTCCTGGAGATAGTTCAGCGAAAGAAATAACCGATCTGCGTGGAAAGGTTTTCGCCTTTACCGATCCGATCTCATTTACGGGTCGTATGTACCCCACCCACCTCATCCATAAGATGGGTGAGACTCCTGAAGAGTTTTTCAAGCGAACCATTTTCACTTACAGTCATGATGATGCTATTGATGCTGTCGCCCAAGGTCTTGTGGATGGTGCGTCGGTAGATTCTTTGGTCTTGAATTTCGCCATGAATCGCGATCCGGAGTTAGCTTCTCAGATTCAAATCATTCACACTTCGGAACCTTTTGGTATCCCTCCAGTGGTTGTCGGCCCTCAAATCCGGCCTCAGTTAAAAGCCCAATTGGAAGATATCCTGCTAAATATGCATAATGATGAGCAGGGATTAGCTGCCCTTCAGGCCTTAGATTACGATCGATTCGTGTCAATTTCCGATGAGGCTTACCACTCCACTGATAAAATCGTTTCACATTTTCACCTTGTTGCCGCGGAAGAGCCATGAAATCTCGGTGGTGGCGGTCATACGCCAAACAATATTGGGATTTAGCGGGGGGCGTCAGCGTTCGAACCAAGATCTTCGGCATTGTTTTGGGTAGTACTATTCTGTTGAGCTTGGGATTTACAATCCAAGTTCAAAATACCCAACGCAATCTTCTTGAGCAAAAATCTCAAGAGCAAGGACAATCTATTGCTAGAGATGTTGCTGCTCGCGCCACTGACCTGATCCTGGTGCATGATTTCTATTCTCTCCATCAGCTTTTGGCTGAAACTCAAAATAACTATCAAGATGTCCGTTATGTTTTTATCACTTCTCCAGAAGGAGAAGTATTAGCGCATACTTTCGGGAGTGGATTCCCCTTTGATTTGGCGTCTGTAAACAATGTTCTTCCGGATAATTTTCACAGAACCGTAAAATTATCCACCGATGAAGGTGCTGTCTGGGATGTAGCAGTTCCGATTTTCGAAGGAAAAGCAGGGATCGTAAGAGTAGGAATATCAGACCAAAGTGTCCAGGCCACGATGGCGAGGCTGACATCTCAATTGCTGTTAACCATGCTAGGTGTTTTGGCTCTCAGCCTTATCGCCGCATCTTTTCTAACCTGGATCCTTACCAGGCCAATTCTCGATTTGGTAGGGGCCACGAGGTCAGTTGCACGAGGAGATTTTTCGCTAAGGGTTCGCAGATGGGCAAACGATGAGATTGGCGATCTTGCTGCAGCCTTCAACCAAATGACAATTGAATTAGGAAAAACAGATCTGATCCGCAATGAGCGGGAGCAGCTTCGACGAAAACTTCTCGAAGGGATTATCGACGCCCAAGAAGAGGAACGCAAAAGGATCGCACGTGAGCTTCATGACAGCACATCTCAAAGCCTGACTTCGCTTATGGTTTCATTGCGCAATGCCGAAATTATCTGTGATGAACCCGATCTGCAGGTCCAGGTCGCCGATATGCGTTCAGTGGTAAGGAATACATTAAATGAAGTTCATAATATCGCCATAAATTTACGTCCCGAAGCACTAGATGATCTGGGTTTAGAAGCAGCGTTGACCCGTTTTGTCAAGGACTGGCAGAGGAGTAACCAGATACCGACAGATTTAATGATCCATCTTGGTGAGGAGCGGTTGCCAGAATCTGTGGAAATTACGCTATATCGTATCGTGCAGGAATCATTAACCAATGTCTCCCGACATGCGCGGGCCAGCAACGTGAGTGTTGTCATAGAAAAACGTGCTGGAGATATTATTGCGGTAATTGAGGATGATGGAGTCGGGATTTCAGGCAAACATTACCAAAACAACGGTCACCTGGGGTTAATTGGCATCGAAGAAAGAGCACAGTTACTTGGTGGTCAATTGACGATTGAAACAGACTTGAATAAGGGAACGAGTGTATTTGTTTCAATTCCACTGAAAATCCGGGAAACTATAACATGAGAAATGGACATTGCTTTAAAGTAGTGATCGCTGATGATCATGCGGTGCTTCGCTCAGGATTGCGTCTTTTACTTGAGAAGCAAGCGGACCTCTCAGTTGTTGGAGAAGCCTCCTCCGGGTTAGCAACTCTTGCTCTGGCAGAAGAATTACAACCTGATTTGATCATCTTGGATCTTAGTATGCCTGGACTTGGGGGTATGGATGCACTCCCATCATTGCGCCAAATAGCCCCACAGGCAAAAATATTGGTATTGACGATGCACGACGATCCACAATATCTGCATAGAGTCTTAGCTGAGGGTGCTTCAGGATATATTCTAAAGAAAGCTGCCGACGTTGAATTAATCACAGCCGTACGAGCAGTACTTGAAGGCGATATCTACGTTCATCCAGCAATGACGCGAGCCTTGTTAAACGGAGAGGTGACAGAAGATCTACCAAGCAACCAGGATCCCTGGAGCATATTGAGTGATCGAGAAAAAGAGGTATTGAAGCTGGTTGCATTAGGTTACACCAGTGCAGAAATTGCCGAACAACTGGCGCTGAGCTCAAAAACAATTGATACTTATCGCGCTAGGGGGATGGATAAATTGGGTTTTCAAACCCGGGCAGCTCTGGTTCGTTTCACGATTCAAAAAGGTTTACTCCAAACTTAAATCAAGGGCAAGCAAAAGCAGCACAAAGTACGGGCAGTAATCCGAGTCTATCCGTTTTATTTAGTCCTTCGTTACGCGACTATTGAAATTTAGAGAATCACGCACACTTGCAATTCTTTAAGTTTCGGCGCTCTTGTAGTGAATTTCCCCACAAAATCATAATTTAATACGAATTTTTCCTGATACCAATAAATCTTGCCTGGACATATAATTTCCACCTGATCGCTGGGCAGGGAAAATACTCGAATGGAATGGAATCTTGCCATAGCATTCCATATTTACAGCAATCAAGCTTGAAAATCGTTATTGAAATATTTATAAGGATGGTGACCAATGGGAACATCAAGAAGAGATTTCCTTAAAGTCTCTGGAGTTGCAACTGGAACCGCGATAACCGCAGGGTTTCTAAGCCAGCTTGAGACACTGGTTGCAGCTTCTCCAGAACTCTTGCAGGTGAGTGAAGAATTTGTACCTACCACCTGTTGGATTGGGAAACAAGACTGCGGCATGTTAGCCCGGGTGATCAATGGACGAGTGGTCAAACTGGAAGGTCACCCGGCAAACCCGCGCAATAACGGTACGCTGTGCCCGAAGGGCGTTGGGCAGATCATGTCTTTCTACGATCCAAATCGGGTCAAAACGCCATTGATTCGGACCAACGGCAAAGGCGAGCCAGGTGAATGGCGCCAGGCCAGTTGGGAAGAAGCCTTGGGGCTGGTAGCCGAAGAGATGAACGCGGCCCGAGAAAAGGGCGGCAGCAAGTTTGTCTGGCAAAAAGGTCGCAGCAAGGCCAAAAAGTTTTACGATTCGGCTTTTGTGGGCGCCTCTGGAGCTCTAAAACTACATCATGGCGCGTTTTGTTCCGATGCTGGTTATCGTGCCCTTGAATACACGATTGGTCTGCATGGTGTCTTGCACCCGGATATGAGACATACCCGCTACCTGCTTTGTTGGGGATGGAATGTGACCAATGCAGGCGGCAACAAGTTCTGCTGGCTGACCTGGCCGCAGCAATTGGTGGAGGCCAAGGAGCGCGGTTTGAAGATGGTGGCCATTGACCCTCGCCAACGAAGTGCAGCCCACTTCGCTGATGAATGGGCACCAATTAAGTCCGGCACCGACCTGGTACTGGCAATGGCGCTCTGCAACCAGTTAATTGCCAATGGAACCATAGATCGGGAGTACCTTTCCACATACACGAACGCCCCGTTTCTGGTAGGTGCTGATGGCCTCTTCCTGCGAGCAGAACCCGAAAGTGAGGAAGAAGAGGGTAAACCGCTCGTCTGGGACGAGGCGAGTGGTGCAGCTCTCCCCTTTGACAATGGCAACGTGGAACCAGCCCTCGAAGGGGAATTTACTGTCAACGGCGAAAATTTCAAGACTGCTTTCCAACTATTCAAAGATCACGTAGCAGAATACACCCCAGAGTATGCGGCTGAGGTCTGTGGGTTAGAAGCCAGCCAGATCGTCGGTATTGCCCAAGAGATTGGCGAAAACGCCATGATCGGCAGCACGATCTCCATCGACGGTCACACCATGCCGTACCGCCCGGTAGCGATCATGGCCTATCACATGTCCCAGCAAGAGCTTGGTTTTCAGGCACTCAGAGCCATGCAGATGGTGATGATGCTGATCGGTTCGATTGGTGCAGTCGGCGGTCAATTCAGCGATTTCACCTGGAAAGAGTATAAGAATTGGGCGAAATTTGAGCACTTGAAAGTTAAAGACGAAACGAACCTTTATCTTAAAGATAGCAAGTATTTCCCGATCAACAGCAACAACTCGTCATTGGTTGCCCATGTAATCAACAACCCTGATAAGTACGACTTGACCGACGATGTTATCCCGGATGTGGTTATCTTGCACCACGTCAATCCTTTGGGTTCGTTCCCCGATCGGAATGAGAACTTTAATGCATACAACAAGATCGGTTTCGTGGCGGCTATTGACCCCTGGCTTTCTCGCACAGCAGATTATTTTGCCGATGTAGTGCTACCCGCTGCTACCATCGAGAAGTACGAAGGACCCATTAGCGCAACCGACTCATACATCGATGCAGAAACACTACGACTGCCTCCTATGGACCCGCTTTTCCAGTCCAAGGGCGACATCGATATCTATCTCGATTTATGTGAAGCAGCCGGGATCCTTTATGGTGAAGAAGGTTACCTAGCCCAAATCAACAGCCAATTGAAACTTGAAGGGGAATACGCTTTACCACTCGACAGAAAACCAAAAGTTCGAGAGATCTTCGACAATTGGGCAAAATCTCAGGAGCTGGAGGGTGGTATCGAGTTCTTTGAGAAAAACGGCGTCAATGTCAAAGGCGAAATTGCTGCGACAAAACGGTATCCATATGCAATGGAAGAACCTTTCGCTGGTATATTTCCCCACCGTTTCTATGGCGAATCACTGCTGGTCGCTCAAAAGGAAATGCAAGATTTGGGTGCAGATGAAATTTACTGGCGTGATTACACTCCCTTCCCAGTTTGGCGTGAGCTCACTGCAGCACAATCTCCTCCAGGTTACGACCTGGATCTGATCAGCTATCACATGATCGAGTTTAAGCAATCCCGCACCCCTGTGCCCTTGTTAATCGAGATGGCCCCCAAGCAGTTTGCCGAGATCAATCCGAAGACAGCCAGGGCCAAAGGGATCGAGGATGGAGATGAGATCTCAGTTGTATCCCATAACGCCATAACCGATGAAAAACGCAAAGTGACTGTGATCGCTCGCTACCGGGAAGGCATACGTCCAGACGCGATCGCCATGCCTCACCATTATGGAGAATATGTCAAACACCCCTGGGTGAAAGATCAAGGTCCTTCACCGAATGTTTTGTTCTTCACTGGTGAAGGTTACGTAGCTCAAACAGCTGATCAGACTTACCTGGTCAAGGTGAAGGTAACCAAGGCATAAAGAGGAAAATAAAATGGCTAATTATGGAATGGTAATTGATTTAGATAAATGCACTGGTTGCCGGGCATGTATGGTAGCCTGCAAAGTGGAAAACAATACACCAGAGAGCAACCTGTGGATGTATGTTTTCCGCTTCGAAGAGGGTGAGTACCCCAGCACAAAAACCTGGTTCATGCCACGGCCCTGCATGCATTGTGAGAACGCCTCGTGCGTAAAGGTCTGCCCGGTAGGAGCGCGCTACAAACGATTGGATGGCATAACAGCCACTGACTTTGACCGCTGCATCGGCTGCCGCTACTGTGAAGTGGCCTGCCCTTACGGCGTCAATTACTTCAACTGGCAGAAGCCAGAAGAGAATTATTACATTGATTGGGCCGATCCCGATCTGCCGTCAGAACTAAATGGGGAAAAACCTGGGTACGCGAACCCTGATCTAGATCAAGCCTATGGTTCGGAAAACCGGCGCATCGCCGGCGGCGGGCACGACAAAGGGGTGATGGAAAAATGCACCTTTTGTGTCCACCGGGTAGAAAAAGGATTAGAGCCAGCGTGTGCCAACATCTGTCCCACACATGCCATCAAATTTGGCGATCTGGATGATCCAAACAGTGAGGCTGCGCAGCTGCTCCGATCAAAACCATCCTTCCGCTTATTAGAAGATGCTGGAACCAGTCCACGCGTCTTTTACGTTGGGCAGCACGAACCTGGCCCTGAATCCCGCCAGATCGAAGAAATCTCAGCGAGGGTATGACCATGACAACACAAACTCAAAAACTTCCTTACGGAATCGGTCGTTATTCTGGAGGTTGGCTGATATTCATCCTGATTTGTATTGCACTAGCCGCCCTGGGGATATACGCCTATTCACAACAACTCATCCAAGGTGAGATAGTTACCGGCATGCGTGATATCGGCACCATGGCAGGCGCGCCATGGGGTATGTATATCGCCTTTGTGGTCTACTTCGAAGGGTTGAGCTTTGCCGGCATTGCGCTGGCAGCCACTATCCATCTTTTCAACCTGCAAAAAATGAGACCGGTAGCACGTATGGCGGTGTTGATGGCCATCATCGGTCTTATCTTGGCCAGCATGTTGGTGCTAGCCGATGTAGGGAAACCGGGCAGGGCGATCATCAACCTGTTTCGTTATGCTCGACCAGGATCGCCGTTTTTCGGCACTCTGACCGTCGCGATGATTGGATTTTTGATCGCTGCCTTGATCTACCTATTCCTAGATGGCCGCAGGGATGCCGCGCGGTTAGCAAAGGAGGATAGCCGATTTCGCAGTTTTTACAGCCTGTGGGCTTCAGGATATCAGGATACTGCACAAGAGCGTGAACGCCACGACAAAGCAACTTTCTGGCTCTCAGTGGCGTTTCTGCCACTGCTGATCGTTGCCCATACGACTTTGGGGTTCGTGTTCGGCTTGCAGGTTGGGCGACCTGGATGGTTTGG
>CALBUI010000115.1 GCA_937968125.1 uncultured Anaerolineales bacterium
TAGTATGCTGCTGCTTTTCGTAGGTCAATATGTAGTTGCGAAAAGCTCAAACGAAGCGACCGACAGTTCGCAGTTACAACCTGGACCCCAGCCGGCTACCGCGCGGCCTAACACCGTATGACCCCGACCCCGCCTTAGCGATACCGTTGGGTATTTCTCAGATAACAATTTTTGGAGGTAATCATGATTATTCTGGCTTACATTCTCTCAGGTCTATCACTTCTAATGAGCGCCCTGTTTCTTATAAGACCAAATACTAAATTATTAATGATCTTATTTCTGCCTCTGGTCGCAGCAGTTTTGTCTCCCTTTTGGGCTATTTTGGGTGCAGCTGGCGCTGTTCTGGGGTGGGTATCTGGCGCGTACTGGGCAGTTCCAATGGGGATCCTTGGTGCAGGTTGGATGGCTTTTTATATCTGGCAATCTACCCGGGAACACAACGGGTTTAATAAAGCCTTTGGTTCTGGCTGGCAAGATCGGATTAACCCTGAGCAAGCCAAACTAATGGTTAAGAGGCGCTGGTCATTATATTTTAAGATGAAGGGGTCTCCCGAACCTATCTGGGAACGGGATGTCCCCTTCTGGACAATTCCCGGGACGGACAGGCAATTGCTCTGTGATATCTGGCGTCCTGCCAATGGTAAAACTTCCGGCCTGGCATATATTTACCTGCATGGAAGCTCCTGGGCTATTGGGGACAAAGATTATGGCACAAGTTCTTTATTCAGCCACCTGGCTGCACAGGGGCATATCGTGATGGACATAGCCTATCGTCTTATCCCCGAAGTGGATATTTACGGCATGGTTGGTGACACCAAGCGTGCGGTGGCCTGGATGAAGGCTAATGCAGATCGTTATGGAGTAAATCCTGAAAAGATCGTCTTAGGGGGTGGTTCTGCTGGAGGCCACATCGCCCTGCTGGTAGGATATACACCTGAGCATCCCGATTTAACGCCAGATGAACTTATAGGTGCTGACTTGTCCGTATGCGGCCTGCTCACCTACTACCCTGCCACAGACCTGGTAGCTGGCTCCAAACGATATAACCATAAACGCCAACCCCCGGTGCCCATTGGCACAAAAGCTGATCCTGAAAATCCATGGCTTTATGCAGGCCGGTTGGACATTCTGTTGGGTGGTTATCCCGAAGACGTACCTGACATGTATCAATTAGCTTCACCCATAAGCCATGTTCATCCTGGTTCTCCGCCCACTCTGAGCCTGCGAGGGGCCAGAGACAGTCTTAATCCCTTGGAGGGCAACCAGGAACTCTACGCCAAACTGGTTGAATCAGGCATACCGGCCATCGATGTGGTTTTTCCATGGACAGAGCATGCCTTTGACATGTTAATTCCACATCTTTCCCCGCAATCCCCGCCAGCCCAGTCAGCGCTGTATGATGTAGATCGATTTCTGGCACTGATGGTAAACAAAAATTAAGGACCCTATTTCAGAAGAAGGAGTGTGAGTTTAATATGAAAAAGAATATCGCTAGTCAATTAGGTTTTTGGGCATCGGTTCTTCTTGCGGTTCTCGGAGGAGTTTATATCCTAGCCCTGATTTACGACATATCAATCGATGGCATTGCTGCTCTTATCTCCCCCTCTCCATTCTTGCAATTGGTTTCAGGTATTGGCACATTACTTACTGCGCTATTACTTGTGATCCTATTTACTGCTATTCATTTTGTAAATCAGGAAGATAACGAAGTTCTTGGTTTGCTTGGGGTCAACTTCATAATATTGTTTGCCGCTACAGTGAGTATCAACCGCTTTGTACAACTTACAGTAATCCAGCAAAGCCTGCCCGATGTGCCAGCAGATTTGACCCGCTTTTTACCCTATGCCACAGGCTCAGTGATGTTTGCCCTTGAGGTTTTGGGTTGGGGTATCTTCTCTTCAATCGCAGCGGCATTCGTTGCACCTCTTTTCTCATCCTCCCGGCTTAACAATACTATTCGCTGGTTATTTATTCTTTACGCAATTTTCTCGTTCTTGAGCGCTTTTAGTTTTGCTACAAATATAATTATCCCCACTGGACCAATCGCTTGGGGTCCAATTTTATTGGTCATAACTATTCTAATGGCTGTTTATTTTCGCAACATAGAAAAGCAAGTTACTTGATGTTGAACCGGAAGCTAACAGGGCGCATGGAGTAAGTTTCGCTTAATGCTTACTGCTCCTAATGCAAACCGCCAGGCATTACTCTGATCACAGTTTTTGGAGAGTATCATGATTGTTTTAGCAACCATCCTCTCAGGCTTATCACTATTAATGAGTTTCCTGCTCATCACTCGACTAAAGGTGACTCTGCTGGGACTCGTATTATGGTCCTTCAAACTTGCCGCAGGTGCGTTGTCGCCATTTTGGGCGATATTAGGCGCAGTTGGTGCATTACTCGGGTGGGTATCTGGCGCTTTGTGGGCAATACCTATTGGGATCCTTGGTGCAGGCATGATGATTTGGTATATCCGGGGAGTCAGCCGGGATCACAATGGTTTTGAAAACGCCTTTTGCGCCACCTGGTCAGACCAAATAAAGCCCGAGCGAGCCAGCCAAATGGCAAAGCGGCGCTGGACACTTTTCTTGAAGACATCACGAGAGTATTCCTTGATACGCGACGTACCTTTCTGGACTATTCCCGGTACAGATCGAGAATTACTCTGTGATATCTGGCGACCGTGGATAACAACACTTCCGGCCTGGCATTCATCTACTATCACGGCAGCGGCTGGTATATTGGTGATAAAGATTTTGGCACAAGACCATTCTTTGGCCACCTGGCTACACAGGGACATACCGTGATGGACGTTTCTTACCGTCTTTTTCCCGAAGTGGATATGTACGCCATGGTTGGAGATGTGAAACGAGCTATTGCCTGGATGAAAACAAATGCATCCCGGTATGGTGTAGAACCGGAAAAGGTAGTTTTAGGTGGTGGTTCTGCAGGCGCACATCTTGCCATTTTGGCGGCATATACTCCGGAGCATCCAGTCTTAACCGCAGAGGAATTAAATGGCACCGATTTATCTGTGCGAGGTGTGATTTCCTATTATGGTCCCACAGACTTGATAGCTTTTTATCGCCAAACAGGTCAACATCGAGTAAAGCAGCAAAGAGATCGATACTATCCTCCATTATCCATGGATCCGGATGCCCCCAAGGATCTGCGCAATGCAGGTCGGTTGGATAAAATTTTTGGCGGTCATCCCGAGGAAGTACCTGATATGTATCAACTGTTTTCTACAAATTCCTATATTCATCCTGGTGGTCCGCCTACGCTGCTCATTCAAGGTGAACATGATCGGAGTGTTCCCGTGGATTCCACGCGCACATTTTATGCAGAACTGGTAGAAGCAGGGGTCCCAGCTATTAATGTGATTTTTCCTTGGACAGACCATGGATTTGACCTGCTCTTACCCCAGATAAATCCGGCATTCCAATCAGCTCTGTACGATGTGGATCTATTTCTGACGATAATGGTAAACAAGAATTGAGGAAAGTATATGGGTGCCCTGCTCCTCAATAGATTAAAGGTCTCACCACCTGGACTTATATTGTGGTTCCCTAAATTGACTGCAGGTGCATTGTCGCCCTATTGGGCATTGATAGGCGCTATGGGAGCGGTCATTGGAGGGGTTCATAAAGCTCACTGGGCTGTTCTCCTGTTCTGGTGATTTGCGGTGATATGCCGTCACAAATAAATCATCCATAAAATTATCTGCATTGTACTCGTGCAAAAGGTTATCTACTTTTATAAAAAGAAGGAATGGAAAATGAATGGCATAACTCAAAAGGATGGCTATCAGATCGTCGACTTCCCACGTGTTCGCGAAATTGTAATAGATGTCATGGTTCCGGCAGAAAAGAAGCATATGATTCACGTTCTCTTCGAGGCTGATGTGACAGATGTGCGTAAGTACCTGAAGAAAAAAAAGAGTGAGGGAGAATCTGTCCCTTCTTTAACATCTTTCATCATCAAGTGCGTAGCTGACGCTGCCATGACCAATAAACGTATTGCTGCGCTCAGATTCGCTCGCAGGAAACTTGCGATCTTCAATGATATGCATGTTTCATGCAATGTAGAAAAGGAGATTGATGGTCAAAGTCAACCTATGGGGACTGTTATTCGCCAGGCGAACAGAAAGAACATTAACGAGATTCACAACGAGATTCACAGCTATGCGGATGAAGGATACGAGAAGCAGATCGGACAGATGAAAAATTTTGCTAAGTTACCCAGGTTCTTGCGAGCGATCTTTATTTCCCTCATGCTGAATAATCCAAACGCGACTGCCAAGCGAGGATTCAACATCATCGTTACTTCTATGGGAATGTTCGGTGCGGGTGGTGGGCACGTCATCCCATACCAGCACGCCTCTTTATGTATCTCCGTTGGAGGTATCACCAAAAAGCCGGGCATGGTTGACGACCATGTTGAGCCCCGTGAGTATCTCTCGATCACTGCTACTTTTGATCATGATATTACCGATGGTGCCCCCGCAGCACGTTTTGCACAGCTGCTGAAAGAGTATATCGAACGCGGTCACGGTTTGCTCTCGAAGGCGTGATGCTGGCAGCAGGACAGAACCTAAAAAGGTTTATTCTTCCTGATTGTCCGCCTACTGTGCACATCCAAGGAATCCATGACCGGAGTGTTCCGCTGAATGCAACCTATGCATTTTACACAATACTGTTTGAAGCTGGTGTAAGCGGCAATTATCGAGGGTTTTCCGTTAACATCTCATGATTTTGACGAGTTTCTTCCATATGTATCCCCGCCAACACAGTCGGTGCTGTATGACGTGGATCGATTACTGGCACTGATGGTAAACAAAACTTGAGCCCCGTATTTGAGAAGGAGGAGTGTGAGTTTAAGATGAAAAAGAATATCGCCAGTCAATTAGGTTTTTGGGCATCGGTAATTACTGCTGTTTTTGCAGGGATTTATATCCCCCTGATAATCTACACCATTTCGACTATTGGCTTGTCATCCAATTTTCCTCCGTTTGTGCAATTAGTCGGAGGTATTATCACTTTTCTTACTGTGCCTTTGCTTGTCATCCTATTTACAGCTATTCGATATGTAAATGAGGGTGATAACAAGATCCTTGGTTCGCTTGGGGTCAACTTTATCATATTGTTTGCTGCCTCAGTGAGTATCAATCGCTTTGTTCAACTTACAGTGATCCAGCAAAGCCTGCCCGATGTACCAGCAGATTTGGCCCGCTTTTTACCTTATGGTCCAGGTTCAGTGATGTTCGCCCTAGAAATCTTGGGATGGGGATTCTTCTCTTCACTGGCAGCAGTATTTGTTGCACCCCTGTTCTCATCCACCCGGCTCAACAAAGCTATTCGCTGGTTATTTATCTTATACGCGATTTTCTCGTTCTTGAGCGCTTTTAGTTTTGCAACAAATATTTTTATCCCCACTGGACCAATCGCTTGGGGTCCAATTTTATTGGTGATAACTATTCTATTGTCTGTTTATTTTCGCAAAATTGAAAAGCAAGTTACTTGATGTTGGACAGCCAGCTAACAGGGCGTACGGAGGACGCTTCGCTTAATACTCACCCCATCTAACGCAAACCGCCAGGCGTTTCTCTGATCACAAATTTTGGAGGGTATCATGATTGTTTTAGCAACCATCCTCTCAGGTTTATCACTTCTAATGAGTCTCCTATTACTTATTCATCTAAGATCAGGTCTTGGATGGCTGTTGTTGTTTCTTAAACTGCCCGCAGGAGCAATGTCGCTGTATTGGGCTATCATGGGCGCAGTTGGCGCTGTTCTTGGGTGGGTATATGGTGCTCTCTGGGCTGTTCCGATGGGGCTCCTTGGTGCTGGCATTATGATCTGGTATGTCTGGCGATGCACCCGGGATCACCAGCGTTTTGAAAATGCCTTTGGCGCTGGCTGGTCAGATCAAATCCCCCCTCAGCAAGCCAGGCATATGATACAAAAACGCTGGACATGGTTCTTGAAGATGAAAGCCTCTCCGGAGCCTTCCTTGGAGCAAGATATCCCTCTCTGGACCATTCCTGGTACAGAACGGCAGCTACTCTGTGACCTCTGGCGACCAGCCGATGGGAAGATGTCCGGCCTGGCATTCATCTACTTTCACGGAGGCGGGTGGTTCTTTGGGGATAAAAACACTGGCACTCGGCCTTTCTTTCACCACCTGGTCGCCCAGGGACATATCGTTATGGATGTCGCTTACCGTCTTTGCCCTGAAGTGGATATCTACGGCATGATCGGAGATGTCAAGCGCGCCATTGCCTGGATGAAGGCCAATGCTGATCGTTATGGTGTGAATCCTGAGAAAATTGTTTTAGGGGGCGCTTCTGCAGGTGGACATCTTGCCCAATTGGCTGGGTATACACCTGAGCATCCTGAGTTGACACCAGATGACCTCATAAGTGCTGATTTATCCGTGAGTGGCGTAATCTCCTTCTATGGTCCCACGGACTTGCTGACTTTCTATCAGTATATGAAATTTCAACCAACGGCTGGCAGGTCTCCAGTGCACAATGGGCTGGATTCCACCCCAAGTAAGCGTGATCTAGGACGAGACCCCTTGTTTTTCTTGTTGGGCGGCTGGCCCCAGGACGCACCTCACATGTATAAATTAGCCTCACCCATCAACCATGTTCATCCCGGTTGTCCGCCTACGCTACTCATTCAGGGGAATCATGACGTTGTTTGTTCCATGGACGCCACACGAGCGCTCTATGCAAAACTGGTTGAATCAGGTGTGCCGGCTATCAACGCAGTTCTTCCATGGACAGCTCATGCGTTCGACGTGGCATTACCACAGGTAAACCCGGCAGCCCAGTCGGCGCTGTACGATGTGGACCGGTTTCTGGCGCTATTGGTGAACAAG
>CALBUI010000116.1 GCA_937968125.1 uncultured Anaerolineales bacterium
AAAGCGGCCTTAGAGGTGTTCAGCCGTAAAGGTTACGCGGCCACCCGGGTGGAAGATATCGCCAAGCAGGCCAATGTCACTACTGGCGCAATTTATCATCACTTTGGCGGGAAGGGCGATTTATACGTTGCCCTGATTGAAGATAGTTCTGCGAGAGCTAACCAGCTGGCCTTCGATATCTATGAGGAAGGAGGCACTTCTGCAGCTATCCTCAGACGCCTGCTGGTTCGAATGTTTGAATTTGCTGAGGAAGATGAAGAATACCGCGCAGTGTTGGAACTTTTCTTAAATACGAGCGATGTTTCCCCCGAACTGGCTCAAATCAATCAACAAATTCTCGAAGGGAGGCGCGGATTGGTACAGTTTCTTACTGATCTTATCCAGAACGGTCTTGATGAAGGCGATTTTCAGGCCTGGGTCTCGCCGGAGAACACAGCCTTAGCGCTACTGGGTTTTATGAATGGGATGGGATTAATCTGGCTGCAGGATCCCGAATTCTTCTCCATCAAAGAGCGCGCTGAAGACCTGGTGGATTCTTTTCTTTCAGGAATAGTCACAGGAGGTTAATTTGAAAAATTTTTACCAAATTTACATAATGAATATTATCTATATTACTGGTTGAAGTTCACTTAATGAATTGAAAGGAATATTATGTCAAGACAAAATTTAGATGGATTTATAAAACAATGGGATTTCGAAAATAATGGTGTTCCAAAAGAGGAATCAACGCTCGCCGCCAGATTGGAGATCCTGATGTACCGCAAATTGGCTGAAGGGCATCCAGTATCGGCAGAACGTCTTGCCAGGGCAGCCAACGTTCCCCTCGAAATCACCGATACCCTCTTTGAGCAAGGCAAAGCCCTTGGAGGTGAATGGGATGCCGATGGTCGCCTGGTTGGCAATGTCCTGACCCTCAACCCGACCCAACACCACTTTCATGTAAACGGTAAGGAACTGTATACATGGTGTTCGCTGGATGCCCTGCATCTTCCCGGACTATTGGGCAAAACAGCAGAGGTCGCATCTACCGATCCGGTCAGTGGTGAGCAGATCCAGCTAACCGTCCCACCTGACGCTCCGCCAAACTATCACCCACTTGAGACGGTGCTAACCATTATGCTTGCGCCTGGTGACAGAAATGGTCCACAAAGCCCATTATGCAGCCAGATGCTGTTTTTTGCCTCGCGCGAAAATGCTGAGATCTGGACACGAGATCACCCCCAGGCCACGATCATGACCGTTGAAGAGGTCTACCAACTCGTCCGCGAGCATGTGCACGCACCATTGGAAAAAGCGCTCAAAGAGCTTTAGTGAACCAAAATTATCAATGCGAAGGAGATTATCAAATGAAGAACTACACTTTAGCAGAATCGATTGAAATATCAAACCGGGTCACCTATATAACCACCACTTTAATCACTGCTGCCGTTACATTAATCATCGGGACGCTTCTCTTCAAGGTTCTATGGAGCTGGACGGTCCCCGAACTTTTCCCAGGAGCTGTTGAGGGTGGTTTGATCCTGGGAGAGATAACCTGGCTAACTGCCCTCAAGATAACGGGACTCTTCGCAATCTTAACCAGCGCGGGTTCGCTGATTGCCGGTCAATGGCGGCGGTAAATTGTTGAGAGAGACCGGATGGTTGCAGCTCACCTGGCGTAAGACAATTGAACAATCGAAGAAATCCGTGTGCGAGATCACGGATTTCTTCGATTTCGGAACATGAGACGCTGAACAGTCCACCAACAGAATAAAATGGTTCATAGTATCCACAGCATTTTACTATTCTATGTTGAATCAAAATAATTGCTGCTAAGATTCAGCATAGTATAATTTCCTTTTCGAATGCTGCTCTTATTGCCTTTCGCAACTAGAGGTTCAAACCTTAGGAATTTAGTCCTCCAGAAAAGCCTGATCTATAGAAGACTCCTCCGGTTCCAGAAGTTGTAGAACCAATCAAGTTACCTCAAATTCACACGGAGGCAAAACACTAATGAACTTTAGCAATATCGACTTTTACCTGATTTTTGACCTGTTCATCCTGCTGCTGATCGGCATGGGACCGAAGATCGCCCTGGTGCCCTTCCTGGATCTGACGTCCGGGATGGAAGCCGATGTGCAGAAGAAAGTTGCCCGGCGCATGGTGAGCACGGCTGTCACCTGGGCGCTGATCCTGGTCCTTGCGGGCTGGTTTCTGATGCGCCTGCTGCACTTCTCGCCGGGAGCTGCCAACGTAGCTGGTGGGATCGTGCTGCTCTTGTTAGCTCTGCACATGCTGGTCAGCCCGGGCAAGGACGATCACCACGAAAAGGCCAGCGATCGAGATGCCATGAGCATGGCATTGTACCCGCTGGCGGTGCCATACCTGCTCAACCCGGCCGGGATCGCAGTGCTGGTGATCGCCTCAGGTGACATTGCTGCCCACACCTTCAACCTGAGTGGTATTTTCATCAGCATGGGCATCCTTGTCGCTATCGTGCTGCTGGTGGGTGTAATTGACTGGTTGGTCTTTTCCAACCTGGATAAGCTTTCCAAACACCTTGACCCACACCGCCTGGCGGTAACCGAAGCAGTATTTGGCGTCCTGCTGGCAGCTTTAGCCGTGCAGCTGATGGTGGATGGGCTGGCGGAATTAGGGGTTATATCGGCGGTTGCGCATTAGGACCAGTTGTCCGATAGAATTTGTTTTGAATTTTGCACAGAAAGAAAATTGGAACAAAAACCATGACCTTGCCTTATGAAAAAGTACATGTGATCGTCAATCCCGCCTCAGGACAGGATGAGCCAATTCTGAACGTACTCAACCATGTTTTTCACCCAGCGGGGGTTGACTGGGAGGTTTCCCTGACCCATAAATCCGGTGATGCGCAGCGCCTGGCGGCCGAAGTCGCAGCCTCTGGTGTAGATTTGGTAGCTGCCTACGGGGGTGACGGCACCCAAATGGAAGTTGCCAACGGTCTGCTGGGTACTGGTGTACCG
>CALBUI010000117.1 GCA_937968125.1 uncultured Anaerolineales bacterium
CGCCATCACCAAAGTCGATCATCGCCAAATCGGGTCAGGCAAGATGGGGCCAATCGCTACCCGGTTGAGAGAACTTTACCAGCAGGTTGTGCGGGGTAAATTAGAAGAATACCGGCACTGGAACACCCCGGTCTACTCTTCTGAGAAGATCACCGCTGCTGATTGATTTCGGTTCCTCAGGATAGCGGCCAGACCTGGGAAACCTCTTTCGGAAACAGAATATCCAGGAGCACTGATATCTGGTCCTCTTTAGCCCAACAATCCGCGAACGCATATTTGAGTTCGCTCAAATCACGATAACCAAACAGCAATTGTAAAAAAGTTAAATCTGGAAAACCTGCGTCTCCCGAATTAAGGGTAGGCTCCGGTTTCCATTTTTCGATCCCGGTCAGGCGACCTTTTTCGAACACCAGCCTGAGACCATCACCATAAAATGTGATTTTTAATTCGCCGCTGTGTCCAACCATCGGAGATTCCTTTAATCTCTTCTCGAGCACAGGCGTAATGAGCTCAAGGAATCCAGGCAAATCCGGTACCCGCATGTACCAGGCATAAGGATGTCGAACCCTGGACAGCTTATCCGGTATTACCTGATAGACAGGATGCTCGCCTCCCAACCAGAATCCAAAGGCCTCAAAATCCAGGTCCTTTCCATCCTCGGTGGAGTAAGCTTCGCCGGTCGCTTGCAGGTAACGAACAACCGTCGGGGTAACGGCTGCCCAAGATATACCTGGCTTGACCTCATAACTGGTGGCAGCCATCATCGCTCCCCAGCGATAGGATGGATGGACGACATAACCCACAGCACCGTCGGATAGAGATTCGATTATTTGGATTTCCACATAATTTACATTTTCGGAGCTCTTGCCATTTAATTCATAAGCCCACATCTTCTTATTCCTGACGCAGCTCACCAGGTAGCGCTGGTTCGATAACGAACCCAGCTCCACCAGAAAAGGCAGATCGGGCTCTTCTGCCGGGCGCAGTTGGTAGGGTTCTTCCCCTTTTAGTTTGGGTATTTGTGGTTTAAAACCAACCCGGCCTCCCCCCAAGTTTAATGCCATTTCGTATCCGAACAGACGATAGTAGTAGGGGATGCCGGTGATCCCCTGCACCATCTCTCCCCTTTCAGCACTCCAGCGGTGGATCACCTCGAACTGGGCGCGAATCAATCCCCGGCCGCGATATTCAGGATTCGTTCCAACGAGTTCTGGGCGTCCAGTTTGAAATTCAATGCCTGCATAGGACCAGGTTTGTGAGATCAATCCCAACGAAGATACGATCGCCTTGGTATTCACATCCTCCACCACCGTGAAATCAATGATCTTGAATGTCGGGTGGGGACGGGTCAATAAATCCCGGGTCCACATTCCGACCCGTTCATCGGGATTTTTTGTACCTTCATGCTGGTGGATCCAGGCGTTGAATTTAGGCAATTCATCCACATCTGCCTGGATAGCCTGGCGCAAAATCAACCCGCCACCCAATTCCTTTATCAATGAATCCTCTCTTTGAGAACCGTTGGTCATCATCATTGCCTCAATAGATGTAATATGCTGAAATTCAGTTTGTATTTTATCGCGATCCTGGTTTCCATTGCGTAGGAGCGCCTGTCCCCCGCAACAAGTTGGGAATTAAAACTTGGTCGGACTGATCCTCCCGACCCCAGAACCAGCCTGCCCCAGGAGGTACAACTGGGGTCGGGACGGTGCCGAGGGACTTTAGTAGGGCAACTGATAACCACGACGAATCCCAACACTATGCGCTGGGAGTTAACCCACTTATGACTGGCACCATTATTTAGAAATTCTTATTATGACGAAGGAAATACTACTCTTACGATAGCGGCAAAATGATCGTGAACGTTGTCCCCTGATTAGGTTGACTGTCAACCAGTATCTGACCTCCATGTCGAGAAACGATCTGGTGACATACAGCCAGACCTAATCCTGTTCCATGCCCTGGATCTTTGGTCGTGTAAAAGGGTTCAAAGATGTGCCCAATATCTTCTTGGGGGATCCCCACTCCATTGTCAGCGATTGAAACCTGAATGGATTCTCCTGAGTTTTTGGTCTTAATTGAGATTTCCCCTGGACCCTCTTCAATGGCATCGATCGCATTAATCAGCAGGTTGAGCCAGACGCCCTGCAGATGATCCTGGCTGGCCTTAATGGGAGGCAGGTCTATCGCTGGATCAAACTGCAAGGAGATCATCCGCTTACCCAGTTCGTGTCCGATTAATCCTAACGTCTTATGAATCGTCTCATTCAGGTCGGTTGGAGCCAACTCGTACCGTTCACGCCTGGCGAAATCGAGTAAATCGCGCACCGCCTGGGAAGCCCGTTCTGTCGCCTGAATTATTAATTCTGCCATGTCCTGCAGATCTTCATCTCCTGGCGGCAAACTCCGTTCTAACAGCTGCGCATTTGCCAGGATGATCGTCAGGGGATTGTTTATCTCATGGGCCACACCTGCTGCCAGCTGTCCAACCGCAGCCAGTTTCTCCGACTGGGCTAGCGTTGCTTGCATTTGCTGGCGTTCAGTGACATCTTCCTCGAATAAGAAAGCCTGTACCACCTGCCGCTCATTATCCCAGATCGGAAATGTGCTGATCTCGTGCTCAAGCAAGCCAATCGCACCCATTCCCCGCCGTTCAATCCGTCTCGTAATTTCCCCGGTCCTGAATGTCTTCTCGACCTGGCAGCCGGTGCAGGGGGTTTCGCGCTGGTGAAGTACAGAGAAGCATTGCTTCCCGACCAGATCCTGGGGCACCTTTCCAGCCAGGTCAGCCCTTCTCATATTAATTGCCACCAGCTTATAAGCCGGATCTATGATGTAGATTGAGCTAGGACTGCTGTCGAATAAAGCTCGCAGCGTATTGCGAGAATTGAGAAGTTGATCCTGAAAAGTCTGCATCGCCTGGATCTTTTCCTGCGTCCGGTACGCAAGTCGAGACCTGACTAGATTGTGGGCGATTCCCTCACTGATCGCAGCCAATAGTTGAGCATCAATGGGCTGACCATCAAATTCCAGCTCGATCACTCCGACGACCTCTCCACTCGCCGCCAGGGGAGCATAAATGAATCTGTCCCCAGGCGTGCTGAACTCGATTCCGGTCTCCATCACCTCGAGGACCTTCTGGTTGCCATTCAGTGGAATCAATTGGCTATTAAATTTCTCCCCTGTTGCACGCGACAGTTTATTCAGGGTCTCAGGCCTGGCATCATCATAGAAATATAAACATACAGACGTAGCCTCCAGGATTTCCTTGATGTGCTCAATAATCCAGGCTTGAACCTCTTCCATCTCTGTGTCGAGAGAGGCCAGTTTTGCCAGGAAACGCAATCCAGCATGCTTACCATCCCCCTGCCTGCCAGTCACTTTTTGTCGCTCCAACGTGGACGATATCATTTCGCTAATCTACAATTCTTGATAACCAACCAGATCACTCTTGAGAGGGGTTGTTTTCGATCGTATAACCGTAACCAGGGACTGTGCGGATAAATTCCGGAGCCCTTGGATCCGACTCCACCTTATCCCTTAAGTTCTTGATGTGTACGCGAACCAAATCCGGACTTCCTGTATCCAGTGGATAATTCCACACTTCGTCCAGGAGCTGTCCGGGTGCATAAATCTTGCCAGCGTTGCTCATCATGTGGTGAACCAGGTCAAATTGAATGGGGGTTAACCGCACCACACCCCTGCCCGGGGTATGCAGTTCATAGGATTGAGTATCGAGGATAAAATTACCTGTCACCAGGGTGAAATTGGCAGCTGGTGTATTCTTCTTTGACTGGAGTTCCTTCAGGACTTTGCGCGCTTGGGGAGAAACATAAATATCTAGAGGAGGTGTTGGTTGGAGTGTTTCTCGTTGCCGCGTCCGTCTTAAAATTGCCCGCACCCGCAAAATGAGTTCATCAACATTGAAGGGTTTGGTGAGATAATCATCTGCCCCGGCCAAAAACCCGTTGACTCTATCCTCCTCTTTGATCTTGGCTGTCAAGAACAAAATCGGTATTTCAGAGAGCCGGGAATCGGCGCGCATTGAACGGCAAACTTCATAGCCATCCATCTCTGGCATGATCACATCCAGAATCACCAGATCAGGGGGGCGTTTGCGGGCCAAAGAGAGCCCTTCTAAGCCGTTATCCGCAAGGCTGATCTGGAATTCACCGTTATTCAGGCTGCGTTCAACCGTACGCGATACGAGAGCATCATCTTCGATGATTAATATTTGAGCAGTGCCCATGCTTTTCCTTATTACGGTTGCTGTCCCCTCCAATAAGAACTAACATCGCCGGGATTGTATCATGTGGGGCAATGAATCCACCTGACCCCATTAACAGGTGACCAGACAATCTTGTTAGGTCAAAATACCGTCACGATCTGCAGATAATGGTAATTCAGCCATGCAGATGGGGCTATACCTTCTCCCCGCTCATGCCCTCCAACCCATTTTATATTTACGGTTCTCAAACCACGAAGTGGCTTAATCCATGTTCCTCTTTTTAATTTGTAGCTTAGCCCACTTCGACAGGCTCAGTGCAGGCTCTTGTGGGCGTTTTAGTTAAAATTGACGGGCACAAGGCCCTAAATGACAAATATTTCTAAATGAAATATAAGGTAAGTTCAGTTCCAATTGTGCAGTTAATTTGGTGTGCGTATATTACTGCTGGAGATTAATCGAGGGTTTTCTCAATATAGTCATCGGGCGTCATCTGGACAATGATCCCGCTGGCCAGTTCATTTTCCAACGCCAGTTCGAGATGATCCAATCTTACGATCGTGATGGGTGAATGTTGCACGACCTGCACCCAATAATCCATCACGAGCCCATAGGACTGCAGGTATGCCCGCCTGTCTGGGGGAAAATCTGGGGCAAATCGGACCACTTTCGCATTGCAACCTGGTGGCACATCGGCCAGGGTCGTGTGCCCATTCTGGTCAACAGATTTATTGACTGGCGTTCTTCGTTCCGAGAAGAATCGCGCTAAACGAACCAATTTTGATCGTTTTGGATCTACAGTCTGGTAGCCGCAATTCGGGCAGCAGACCAGGTTGCATCCCGAATGCATGGGACAATTTTGACAGGCAGCATGCTGGTCTGGGTCATAGCTCAGACCACACATTGAGCACTGGATTCTATCGAGTTTCATATTCCCCACCCCACGAGGTTTAACATCCGGGACAGCAAACCACCGATCAAAAATGCCAGCGGGGTGATCAGCACTGCCATACCAATCGCTGTCCTCCAGCTGCGTTCCTTGGCGATCATCAACACGCTGGCGATGCAGGGGATGAACAAAGTGATCGTCACCATGGCCACCACTACCTGCATTGGCGAAAGCATTCCCTGAGATTCCATGATAAACAGGCCAGTTGC
>CALBUI010000118.1 GCA_937968125.1 uncultured Anaerolineales bacterium
ATTTCGAGTTCCCTACAGATGAGATACGTCAGCGCCATTATTTTAGCAATGATCGCCGGACCCATTGGCGCAGAAGGAAGCCCCGCGCAGGCAGCGCGTTTGCTGGCCGCTTCTGAGGCTCAACTGGAAACCATGGGAGCCAGGGTCCAACCAGGCGATCAGCATGAAGTTGATCTATTTAAAAACACGTTCAGGGAACAACTTGGAGAGACAGAATTCAACCAAGCCTGGGCTGGAGGGTGGGAGATCACGATGGAGCAGGCCATTACCGAGGCGATGGAGATTTTCCCCTAGAGGTCAAAGCCAGTATTTCAGCGCTCTTTTCACCCCTTACCGAAATTTTCCCCGATATAGAAGTTGAAACGACACGGATGAATATCTCAGCGAATGGTGCTGCCAACGAAAATGGCCAGGAAGTTGGTCAGGTACAGGAGCATCGCGCCCCAAGCTGCTTCCTACTGCTCTTGCGACAGGCTGATGCCTAGCACACACAGCGGTGGCACCAGGGAGATGGCGATTGCGACACCTAGCAAGGAATCAGCGATATCATCCCGAGTTAGCACCCATTGACATTCAATCATCCAGAGCAAGAATATTCTCACTTTCCTGGTCCTGTTTACGGCGGTAATTCAAAATTAGAATATACACGCTAATCAAAAATACCCAGACAGGAAATAAGAATCGCGCCTCTAATAACATCTCAGCGAACAAGAAGAATCCCAAAGCAAGGATGTAGGTGATGATGATTAGCCAGCGGGGCATGACCTCAGCTCTAGCCCAGAGCGTATTGATCGAGATCATATAGACCCCTGCCATGCGCAGGACATAATTATCACTGATCTCGTTCATCACCGCAAAACCAAAGATGTAAATGTCATTGTTTGCCAGGAGAATGGAAGATGAAGAATATATTCCCAGCATAGCTCCAAAAATGGCTGCCCAGACGAAACCCAGAGCGACATATAAGATGCCGCTGCCAAAGAATATGGTGGCGAAGAAATGATCTTCTCGCTCACCGATCAGGTCCCTAATCACGCCGGTAAACCAGAGAAATGCAATCCCCGAAAATACGACTAACAAAACCACAGTGGATGAAGTTCCGGCCCAAGTCTCGAGCCATTCTATGCTAAGTTCAGCCGGACTGGATACGGATGTTATCAGGACAATACTAATAATTCGCAGTATCGCGAATAGAATCCCGGCGATGGCAGCTGAACGAGGAGATCTTACCTGTCGGCGGATTAGAGGTTGATTGATTTCATCCATGATCTTCTCCTTTATTTGTCAACCCTCCCCCTTACTCACTTGCATCCATAAATCAACTCTGCACCAGTAATAGAGGAATCAAAGGAAAATCAAGTTTGAAACATCGCTTCTCTTAGCATTAATCCTCCCGCTCACCCTCATAGCTTTCCTGTCTGGATGGCACAATGACCAAGTTGATGTCAACGGGTTTGTCAAGTGAGGCGCTTAACCGGTCTCCCAGTTCGGATAAATCAGGCCGGTCCCCTGAACCATATATGACCAGATTTACCCGGTTGCCTGCAACCCGAACCTGGTTGATTTCATAGCCTGATCCACCCATCCAATCCTGAGCTAACTGAATTGTCTCCTGCTTAACAATATTATCCTCGAAGAACCTGATGGAAGTTGATCCAAGGGGGAAAGCTACCATTAATATAGCAAAGGCGATAAGAATAAATGCACCGCGCCGGGCTTCTCGCGTTAGACCTTTCATAGATGCGGAATTCAGACCTAATAATGCTAAAACAGCACCACCTGCCAACAAGATCGCCAAGAAATTCGTTATGAATAAAAGGATTGCTCCGGAAGCTGCGCCGATCTCACCTTGTGCCAAACCTATTCCTGCCACACATAATGGCGGTACCAAAGCAATAGCCATTGCCACACCGGGCAGAGAATCAGCTACATCATCCCGGCTCAAGGCAAATGCACCGGCTGCGCCAGCCGCCAGCGCAATGTATAGATCTATAAGTCGGGGTGAAATTCGACCGGTAAGCTGCGAATTTGTCTCAAAGGAAATGACACGTGTAATAGTTACTTCGGTCAGCAAGAAGGATAATCCAATCACGCCAATTACACCAGCAATAACCACCAGGAATGAGAATCCGGCTCGTTTCAGATTACCCATCACCAATCCAGCTGTGGCCGCCATAATCGGTCGCATTAAAGGGGCGATGATCATCGCCCCAATCACAGTCGCGGTTGAATCACCAATTACACCATAGGTAGCAATATAGGTAGAGAGAAACAGCAGCACCGCAAAGCGTTCCAAAGCGACCCTTCGTTTAGCGCCTTCATAAAAGAGCTTGGCTTCAAAGGCCGGAATATCAGCAGGTAAGAATTTGTTATCATCGATGATGTTTCTTATGATACCCATGGTGACCTTCCTTTTAGTTTTCCATTGGAGGATGAGTAGAAGTCTTGCACCACAGAGTTTCATTGTTTTTCCCCGCGATGTGTTTGCATTTGTGAAACAATGTGGTTGTATTGATGATGTGGAGCTTGCCTTTCAGGGTTATTAAATACATAACACCAATGTGATCAGAAGCAGTTATTCAGTTGATCCACTTGACCGGCGGCGGCTTCCATTCACCCGCTAAAACCTCGGGTTTCGCTGGAAATATGCTTAGCTTCTTGAGTGGACTTGTAATTCGTTTTTACTAATTTCGATTTCAAGTTAAGACTTCGGTCGGTACAAGCCTATCTCCTCCAGTGCATCATCTTTGGGGGGGCCTTTCTTATCGAGGATACCGTTCATCAGCAGGTTGGCAATCTTGGGACCATCGTTGGTCATGGTGACCCAAACCACATGATCCATTGCCCCAGGCCGAACTATATTCATGCCGCCGCTGGTAGCAGTCGTAATATAGTCATGACCATCGCGTTGATCGTAATCGTAGGTGTGGGTGTGGGCGGAGAAGACAGTATAGGGTCGTTCAGCCAGCAAATTCTCGATCTTGGTAAAGTTGCCGGGATCCCTCTGGGTGGCTGCTGGGGAGTAATAGGGCGGTGCATGTGTGAAGGAAAAAGTCCAGCGCACATTAGGATAAGCTTCCAGGACTTCCTTGAAGTAGGCAACCTGTTCATCGCTGATGTGGATCTCTCCTAGCCATTCCTCGATAGGCTCTCCCAACTCGAGCAGCTTCCTGCCATCTTCTGCGGTTTTATGTTCCTTTGCCTGCAGCTCCTCCATTAGCTTGTAGTTCTCTGCAACCCGTGCGAACAGTTCTGGATTTTCGTGTTGTAAAGCCGGTACTGTCTTAGGTGGGTCTTCGGTGTTGACCATCAGGAAGAGCACATCCTTGTAGAGGAAGTGATAGTATCCCCGATCGTCATCGAAGCGCTCACCCCATACCTTGATCGAGGCCTCTGAATAGTGATCGTGATTACCCGGCAGGAAGAAGAAAGGCATTTCAAGCTGTGCCAGGTAATCGTCGACCTCCCGCCACCAGGCTCGGATCTGCTCTTCATCATCGCTGTAGCCCTCAATCAGATCGCCAGCATTCACGACGAACTCAGGCTGCAGCAGGTTCACCATCGCCACCGCTTTAGAAAAGACACCTGGTCGTGCCCCGCCGGCGTTGTCCGTTATGATGGCGAACTGGAACTCGTCAGGATCGTTCTTGAAGTTAAGGTGGGTGTAAGGCTTGGAGCTCTCATCGCTACGGAAGATATTCTCTTGGTTCATTTTTGATTTCCTATTAGTCTATCTAAGTATTTCACTCGCAGTTAGTATGAACGACCTCAGGTAATATCTATTTTGAAAAAACGGTCTTCCAATCGTCCTTCATGCTGACCATGGTCCAGCCGCCCTGCTCGCCAGCGGCCAGCAGCTTTTCGGCACCCGCGGTGACAACATATTCTCGTTCTTCGTCGTCATGTACGACAACGAGCCGAAAGCGGGCTTCCTGCAGCATCTCGAGGTCCACGTCGCCGTTGCCGCCAGCAAAGATCGCCGTCCGGCCGGTGCGGGCGTAAATGTGCTCCGGTTTCCCCGGTCCGAGGGCGATATTGCCGTGCAGCGCGTTCTGGCGCACCAACCGGCCGTCCAGGTAAGCAAATTCCGGCGCAGAGCCGATCACGTTTTCGCGAAAGATGCCCAAGATTTCTTCAGAATAGACCCGCATGAAATCGCGCCCACCCCCCGAGCAGACGAAGATTCGCCAACCATTGCCGCTCAAGAGATCGAACAGCTCGAGCATTGGCAGGTAAACCAGATCAGTCCATGGTCGATCGTAACGCGGGTGCTTTGTATGATCCAGGAAAGCCTGTACCTCAGCCTCGTACGCCTCGGGCGTGGTACCCTCCCAGGCCTTGCCCACGCCTGACAGGAAAGCGATAATCGCCTCCGGGACCTGCTGGGCTAATGCCTGCAAAAAGACGGAGTCTTGGTTGACAATGCCTTTGTACGGATCCTCTTGGGCCAGCGAAGGATCGGCTTTGACCTGTTCGACCAACTTGCCTAAGAGCAACTCGGTCTGGGCTGGGGCTGGCTGCTCGACCCACAGGGTGCCATCGTTATCGAAGGCCGCTACCCGCTCAGATAGTGGAATATACTCCGGGCTTTTCTTGTCGTTGGTGGAGGTCATGAAATCGAGGATGGATTGTTTGGTTGGTGTGTCGTTCCAGGAAGATAGACTCATAGGAAACTCCTTTTGATTTTTCCATTCACAAATTATCAGATTTCAAATATCAAGACAAGTGCTAAATAACACTTTAAGTATATGGATAATATCGTTCGGTAGCAAATAAAAAAACAGCCTCGATCATGAGGCTGGATGGGTTAGTATGAAAGAATACTCCTTAGGGAATCGGAGATTGATTTTTGCCCCCACGGAAGTTGCATCCCTGAATGGGGACGAACCCCGGCCTCGAATTTGAAGAATCAAACAGGATTGCGAATGATACGAAAAGCCCCTGATTACAGGAGCTTGAGGATTGTGCCTCCTCGGAAATTGCATCCCCGAATGGGGACGAACCCCGGCCTTGAATTTGTAGAATCAAACTAGGTTGCGAATGATATAAAAAAGCCCCTGGATTCAGGAGCTTAAAGATTGTGCCCCCACGGGGAATCGAACCCCGGTTTCGGCCTTGAGAGGGCCGCGTCCTAGACCGCTAGACGATGGGGGCTAGCAGCGCTGGAATTCTACCACGGGCATGTCACCACCGTCAATTATTTTGTGCTTTCTTGGAACAGGTGCCTCGCACTTCAGAAGTGCGAGGCACCTGAATTAAATATCGCAAAATCCTGGGCATGCTATAATTTCGGGGGCACTTTTACCCCCAAGGAGACCCTATGTACGATCGCCAAAAACTCGAAGAAATACGCCAGGCGTTGGAGAAATGGGAGGAAACCAAGCTCCAGCAGACACAGGCGCGTTTTCCTGAACGCCAGGATCAATTCATCACCACCTCCTCAGATCCGATCGAGCGCTTATACACCCCATTGGATATACAGGATTTAGATTACGAACAGGATCTGGGTTTTCCGGGTGAGTATCCCTTCACCCGTGGTGTGCATCCCACCCTGCACCGCAGCAAATTGTGGACCATGCGCATGTTCGCCGGCTTTGGTACTGCAGAGGAGACCAACGCGCGTTTTAAGTATCTCCTGGATCAAGGCCAGACAGGATTATCAGTTGCCTTTGACCTGCCGACGCTGATGGGTTTCGATACCGATGCCCACGAGGCGTTGGGTGAGTTCGGCAAGTGCGGGGTGGCAGTTTCATCGCTCAAGGATATGGAAATCTTGCTGGAGGATATCCCGCTGGACAAGGTCTCCACCAGCATGACGATCAATTCCCCGGCGGCGATCATCTGGGCCATGTACCTGGTGGCTGCTGAAAAACAGGGCGTCAAGCCTGAGCAGCTGCGGGGGACGCTGCAAAACGACATTCTCAAAGAATATATCGCCCAAAAAGAGTACATCTTCCCACCGGAACCATCCATGCGCCTGGTGGTGGATACGATCGATTACGGCACCAGCACGGTGCCCCAGTGGAACACGATCAGCATCTCCGGTTATCACATCCGGGAAGCTGGTTCGACTGCAGCCCAAGAACTCGCCTTCACCCTCGTGGACGGCATGGAGTATGTGCGCTGGTCCATTGAGCGCGGTTTAGCGGTGGACGCATTCGCCCCGCGCCTGTCCTTCTTCTTCAATGCACACAACGACTTCTTCGAGGAGATCGCCAAGTACAGGGCTGCCCGCCGCATCTGGAGCAAGGAGATGCGCAAAACTTTTGGCTCTCAGGACGAACGTTCCTGGCTGATGCGTTTCCACACCCAAACCGCGGGTGTCTCGCTGACAGCCCAACAGCCCGAGAATAATATTGTGCGGGTGGCCATCCAAGCCCTGGCCGCGGTGCTGGGGGGTACACAGTCGCTGCATACCAACAGCATGGATGAAGCCCTGGCGCTGCCCTCCGAACACGCCGTCACGGTTGCACTGCGCACCCAGCAGATCATCGCCGAGGAATCAGGCGTCGCCAACACGGTCGATCCGTTAGGAGGGTCCTTCTTCATCGAGAACCAGACCAACCACATTGAAGCCCAGGCCTATGATTATTTCCAGCGCATCGAAGACCTGGGCGGCGTTCTACCAGCCATTGAGAAGGGCTTTTTCCAGGGCGAAATTTCTGACGCAGCCTACCGCTACCAGCGCGAGATAGATGCCGACCAGCGGCACATCGTTGGAGTCAATGCTTATAACGATAAGAAACCCTACGAGATACCCATTCTCAGCATGGATCCAACCGGGTATAAACGCCAGGTGGACCGTCTGGCTGAACTGCGCAGCGATAGGGATAATGGACGGGTAGGACAGACTTTGGACAGCTTGCGGATCGCCTGCCAAGGGACCGAGAACACCATGCCTTATATAATGGAGGCCGTGCGTGCTTACGCTACGTTGGGTGAAATTGTGAACGTGATGAAAGACGTTTTTGGTATTTACCAGGAACCAACTTGGATATAAAATTTCGGGAATTTAACTGAGCCCGAATTAATTAGAGAGGTACGGAATGGCAAACATCAAGAAGAAGAATGGGGTGATCGCGATCCTCACAGGAGGAGGGGATGTCCCGGGGTTGAATCCAGCTATCCGGGCAGTCACGATCCGCGCCCTGCGGGAGGGGTACCAGGTGATCGGCTTACGCAGGGGCTGGGCTGGGATCATGGAGTTGAAACGCGACAAGAAGGCTGACAACAGCCGGCATTACCAGGTTTTGACAGAGGAAGTCGTCAACCGGGCTGGTCGTACAGGCGGCACGTTTTTGCACTCCTCCCGGACGCGCCCCAGCCATTTAAAGCAAGCCAACGTCCCCGAGCACCTTAAAGATACTTATACGGAAGAAGTCAACGATTTGACCCCGGAGGTTTTGAAAAATCTGGATTTCCTGGGTGTCGATTACCTGATCCCGATCGGTGGAGATGACACCTTGAGCTATGGGGTCCGTCTTTACCAGGAGGGATTGAAAGTTATCGCTATCCCCAAGACGATGGATAACGACGTCCCAGGTACGGATTATTGCATCGGCTTCAGCACATGCATCACTCGTACGATCTCCATCGCCAACAACCTGCGCACCATAGCTGGATCGCATGAACGCATCATGATATTGGAAGTTTTCGGACGCTATGCAGGATTTACGGCCATGCTGCCGACCATGGCTGGCGCGGCAGACCGCTGCGTGATCCCCGAGTATAAATTTGACATCGACCACCTGACCGAGCTGGCGGTTTATGACCGGAACCGCAATCCCAGCAAATATACCGTGCAGATCGTGTCGGAAGGGGCTATGTTTGAAGGTGGTGAGATGATCTTTAAGGATGAGACGACCGATGCGTACGGTCACAAGAAGCTGGGCGGTATCGGTGACCTGATCTCATCTGAGGTAAAGGAACGATCGGCTTCCTTTAACAATGGCGCCCCAATCAATATCATCAATCAAAAGCTGGGCTACCTGGTGCGGGGAGGCGACCCGGATGCGATTGATTCGATCGTCCCGATGGCCTATGGAAACCTGGCGTTAGACTTGGTAATTAGCGGAATTCACGGGCGGCTGGTGGTGTTGAAGAACGGGCGTTACGACAATGTGCCCCTGGATGTGGTGGTCAGCTCAAAGAAAAACGTCGATATTGAGAAGCATTACGATACCACCCGCTTGCGACCGAAATACAAGAGCTTTGAAATGAAGCCGCTCTTTATCATGACCAGTGAATGAGGTAATTCGGGAAAATTATGAGAGAATTTTCCCCCTGTAGAGAAGAATTCCCTGGGCACTTTTGCGGCTCGGGGATTTTTATTGGAAAGTTATTGGCTCTACCCGCAGCTGGTCGCCGGGGATAAATTTATTCAACCGGCTGATTAACTCCGGGCAAACCTTGGTGGTGAAGTTAGGGAATTCGATCAAGTAGCCGTGGCCGCGCTCAAAGACGTGTAATGCGAAACGATCAGTGCCGGGAAAGGCGATCAGTGTACCGTAAATTTGCCGAATGCGCAGATTATCGCGCACTTTGTCCTGGCTTGAGCGCAGGATGATGGTGATCATCTGTACCGCGTCCGGGTCGCTGGAGGTTTGTGGGGAGACGATATAAGGTGGGAGCGTGGCGGGTATATCAGGACCGATTTCTTTTGCAGCCGTTGGTGGTGTCTCTTCAATCCCTTGACTCTGACCTGCAGGAGATGCATCCAGGGTTGTGGAAGCAGCAGGTGCTGCTGGCTCTTCCTCGGTGGCTGCTTCGGCGGTCTTGATTGCCTGTTCTGGATCCGAGACTACCTCCATCACTGTCCTGGCCATATCCCAATCATCTGGGAAGACATCAGGTTGAGGAGGTAATTCGCCCTCCTCTTCCAAATCCCAGCCGATATCCGCAGTGGGTTCTTCAATTGGTCGATCCTCCTCGGGCAAGGAGGTATACGATGACTCGCCTCCCGTTTTTTCACCTTGCTTGGGAGTGGGCTCGGCTGGAGACGAATCAACAGGTGGGGACTGTTCTGAGGCCTGCAGTGTTGGGCTTTCAACAGATTGAGAGGCAGGTTCAGGTTTGGCTAAGGTGGTGATCTTCAGGTCGGTCTTGATCGTATCCACCAGCAGCTTAGGCTCGCTGCTTTCGGGGTCAATGCGACCTTCCGCCATGATCAGCTTGTCAATTTCCAATTGGTTGGAGATCTGCCGCCAGGCGCGCGGAAAGATTACCAGTTCCACCTCGCCCTGCAGGTCCTCAAGTGTCGCGAAAGCCATGCTCTGGCCCTTACGCGTCTGGTGAGTGCGGTAGCGGGTGACCATGCCTGCCAGGCGGACGCGATCTTCAGCGTTAGCTTCTGTTAGCTGTCCAGAAAAATGGGTCACAATCTCCGTCAGCACATCCATCACCGGGTTGAGCGGGTGGTCAGAGACATAGAGCCCAATCAGCTCCCGTTCCCAATTGAGCTGTTCGCGGTGGGATACCTCCGTGGATAATGCTGGCAGGTTGAACTCTTCCTGCAGGCCAGTTTCGGCGCCAAAGAAGGAAATTTGACCCATTTCTTCTGCTTTGAAATGTGCCGCGCTGAAAGATACTAACCTGTCGAGAGATTGCAACAGCGCTGGCCGTGATCCGAAGACATCCAGCGCGCCAACCCGTACCAGGCACTCAAGGGCCCGCTTTCCAACATGACGTAAATCAACCCAGTGGGCGAAGTCGTTAATACCGTTGAATGTGCCCTTTTCAGCGCGGGCTTTCAGGATGACATCTACCGGGGCATAACCGACATTCTTCACTGCCCCCAGGCCGAAGCGGATAGCCGATTTCTGATCATCTTTATCTTCGATTGAGAAATCCCATGCGCTGATGTTGATATCCGGTGGGGCGACCTCAATGCCCATCCGGCGGCTGTCTGCGGCATACAGCGCGACCTTGCTGGTGTCGTTTTGGTTGACCGAGAGCAGGGCGGTCATATACTCAACCGGGTAGTGCGCTTTTAGGTATGCAGTTTGGACTGCCAGGACGCCATAATCAGCCGCGTGCGCCTTGTTAAATCCGTAGCGGGCAAATTCTTCCCAGGCATCAAATATTTCGCGGGCAGTCTCCACCTGGATGCCGCCTTCCGTAGCCCCAATTATGAATTTCTCTCTGTGTTTGAGCAGCTTTTCCTTTTGCTTCTTGGAGATGGCCTTGCGCAAATCATCCGCTTCCGGAGCGGTGTATCCCGCCAGGTTCATCACCGCAAACATGAGCTGTTCCTGGTAAACCGGGTAGCCGTAGGTCTCCTCGAAGATAGGCTCCAGGGCGGGGTGCAGGTATTCCACCTCTTCCTCGCCATGCATACGGCGGATATAACCGGGGATGAACTCCATTGGTCCAGGTCGGAAGAGCGCCACCATGGCGATCACATTATCCAGCGTTTGGGGTTTCATCTGCACCAGGTAGCGGCGCATCCCGGCCCCTTCCACCTGGAAGACTCCCGCGGTCTCACCGCGACCGAGCAGTTCAAATGTAGCCGGGTCATCAACGGGGATATTGTCGAGGTTCAGGTCGACACCATGGCGCTCCCGGATCAGGTCGCAGGCGCGGGCCATGATGGTCAAAGTCGCTAATCCGAGGAAATCCACCTTGAGCAAACCCAGATCATCGATGTGCGACATCTCGAACTGGGTGACGGTCTTGATGGGGTTATCTTCGCTGGATCCACTTGTCGGGCGATGCAGGGGCAGGTATTCGATGGTGGGTTTGTCGGTGATGATCACACCCGCCGCGTGGGTGCCGGCGTTGCGAACTACACCTGCCATGTGGCTGGCGGTATCGATTAACTGCTTGAAATAGCTCCTGGATTGGTACAGCTGTTTGAACTCGGGCACATCTTCCAAGGCTTCTTCAATGGTGACCGGCTTGCCAGGGATGTTCGGTACCAGTTTGGCCGCGCTGTCCACTTCACTCAAAGGGATGTCCAACACCCGGCCGACATCCCGGATGGCAGCCCGGGCTCCCAGGGTCCCGAAGGTGATGATTTGGGCGACTTTATCATCCCCGTATTTGTTGGCTGTGTATTCCAGCATCTCAGCACGGCGGTCATCCCGAAAATCCAGATCAATGTCTGGCATCGAGATTCGCCCTGGATTGAGGAAACGCTCAAAGATCAAGCCATGTTGAAGCGGATCGACTAGCGTGATGAACAGGCTGTAAGCCACGATCGAACCCGCCGCCGATCCGCGGGCGTTGTACCAGATACCCTGTTCACGTGCGTAGCGGCACAGGTCCCAGACGATCAAGAAATAGGTGTCGAAGCCCATCTTGTGGATGATCTCCAGCTCATAATCCAACCGCTGGCGGATTTCGGGATCATCCTTGTGGGAACCATATCGTGTTTCAAGACCATCCTCACACAACTTCATCAAGTAAGTCTGGGGAGTAAATTCCTCAGGGACCTCGAAATGCGGAAGATGATAGCCTTTGAAACTCAGGTCAACGTTGCAGCGTTCGGCGATCGCCAGGGTATTCGATATCGCGCCGGGAACCTCGCCAAAGATGGTTGACATCTCGTCTGGACTGCGCAGGTAAAAAGTTTCCCCGCTCATGCGCATCCGGTTGGGATCGCTGAGCACACAACCGGTTTGGATGGCTAACAGGATGTCCTGTAATCTGGCATCTTGCTCTGTGATGTAGTGGACATCATTTGTAGCGACGAATTTTGCCTGGTAGCGATGCCCCAAATCGACCAAGTTTTTGTTGATCTCCTCCAGCTCGGGGATGTCGTGTTCCTGGAGTTCCAAATAAAACCGATCCGGGCCGAAGACCTCGTAGTACCAATCCAGCTGCTTTTGGGCGGCCTCCATCTTCCCATCCTGGATCATACGGGGGATCTCGGCTGACATGCAGCCTGAGGTGCAGATCAATCCCTCGGCATGTTGGGCCAGGTATTCATGATCTACGCGGGGGAAGTAATAAAAACCATCCAATTGAGCCGCGCTGGCGATCTGCAGCAGGTTGCTGTAGCCGGTCTCATTCTCTGCCAGCAGCAGTAGGTGGCTAGATTTTTTGTCCAGCTGCGGATCGCGATCCCGCATCCCGCGGGCGGATAAATATCCCTCCACCCCGAAGATGGGTTTGATGCCAGCTTTTGTGGCCGCGTTGTAGAACTCCATCACGCCGAACATGGTTCCATGATCGGTGAGCGCCAGGGCGGGCATACCCATATCCTTGGCGCGCTGGACCATCTTGGGGATGTTGCTGAAACCATCTAGCAACGAGTATTCGGAATGGACGTGAAGATGGACAAAAGACATCAGTATAAATCAGCTACCAACCGAGAAGTTTTAGGCGTCTTAGCTGTTCAGATAAAAACGAATAATATCTTGTTTTAGAGGTGTGTCGCTTGAAAATATAAGGACTTTCCAGCCCACAGCCGATTATAGCACGCAGGCTTGAAAAACTTGAAAACGTTAATGTTAAAATTTTCGATTGGCCAGTAGGTGCCACGCACTTCTAAAAAAACGGGAACGAACGCGAAAGATCTTTTTTAAGTGCGTGGCACCTCATCAGTTATGTGACATAGATCAAAGATCATTCCGAGTGGGTATGGTATAAACAGCTTCAACCTACATATAGAAAAGTCCGTGAGGGAATTAAATTATGGAAGAATCTTACATCTATTTCGAAAACCTGACTGCTGAACTGCCTGAAATTTCACCAGACAGCATCGTCAGCCGCACCTTGTATGACGACGAACAGCATAAGGCCATCTTGTTCGGTTTTGCTGCCGGGCAGGAGCTCTCTGAGCACACCGCTTCGCAAACCGCGCTGCTCTATTTCGTCCAGGGAAGTGCACAACTGACGCTGGGGGAGGATTCACGTCGCGCTTCAGCAGGTACCTGGGTGCGTATGGCGCCGCGTCTGGCGCACAGCGTGTTGGCAGAGACCGAACTGGTGATGATGCTGATACTGTTGAAACAGTAGAAGATTGAATCTCTAATCTAAGGAATTATGATGAGCCGAATTCGCTATCCCCTGCTGGCATTTTCGTTGCTGCTGTTGCTGTTAGCCATCTGGGCTGGTTTGTTGCGCTTGGGCTGGCGCTGGCCGGTCTTGCTCTCCACGCTGCCCATCTCGCACGGTCCACTGATGGTCTCCGGATTCCTGGGGACGCTGATCGGGCTGGAACGCGCTGTAGCATTGGGGGCGCGTTGGGCTTATCTCGGACCTTTAGCGACTGCTTTGGGCGGTATCATGCTGCTCTTCAGCCTGGGCGGCAATCTTGGCGCGCTGCTGATCGTTTTTGGCAGCCTGGTGCTGGTGTTGATCTTCATCCATATCGTACGACGCCATATGGCTGTATACACGGTCACGATGGCGTTGGGGGCGTTGGTCTGGCTGGCAGGAAACCTGCTGTGGTTGACCGGTAGACCCATTTACCAGATCGTGCTCTGGTGGGCGGGATTCCTGATCTTGACCATCGCTGGTGAGCGCCTTGAGCTGGGTCGTCTGCTTTCGCTTTCTGGATGGGTGTTGCGCGCCTTTGTGATCATCATTGGCCTTTTCCTCGTCGGCCTGGTGGTCTCTCTATGGCTGCCTGATCTGGGTACACGCCTGGCTGGACTCTCAATGGTAGCCCTGGCGATCTGGCTCTTCCGCTACGATATCGCCAGGAAGACGGTCCGCAAACCGGGCCTGCCTCGCTACACTGCCATCTGCCTGCTGCTGGGCTATTTCTGGCTGCTAGTAGCGGGTATCTTGATCCTGGTATTCGGCCAGCTGGTAGCCGGGCAGCAGTACGATGCCTACCTGCACGCCATATTTTTGGGCTTTGTATTCTCCATGCTGTTTGCCCACGCGCCGATCATCTTCCCGGCCGTATTGGGCAACCCGGTGGTCTACAGTCCCACCTTTTACATCTTCTTGGTTCTACTGCAGGTTTCCCTGGCAGCCAGGGTGATCGCGGACCTGGGTGGTTTCTGGGAGTTCCGGTTGTGGACCGGTTTGCTCAATGGTATCGCCTTGATTTTGTTTATTGGAACGACGATGTTTATGGTAGTGAGAGGGCGCAAGTCCGATGAGCCTCCGTCACCCAGTCCAAGCGCAGTGCATTAATTTGTAGAGGACTACCAGTCCTTCAAGGACCGGCAGTCCTGTTGGCAAATCAGGGAAGATATCAAAATTTGCACTTTTCAGTGGGTTAATTACTGGAGATGATATGCGTATTCTGGCAGTGATTTCAGGCGATTATGGCGCCCGGCATGTTGAAAATATCCGTGCACGCGGCCCGAAAGAGTGGCAGATTGAATCCTGGGATGCGCCCACCATCCTCCCGCTGATCATCGATTATCCGGAGGATTATCTGCCAGAGACAATGCCTGCGGCGGACCTGATCCTCGCCTTGGCGGAACACAAAGGCGTGGCCGAGCTGCTGCCCGAGATCGCCACATTGACTGGTGCAAAATCGGTGATCGCACCGGTTGACAACGAGGCCTGGCTGCCACGAGGATTAGCCCGCCAGCTGCGCGGTTGGCTGGAACGACAGAATGTAGCCTGTGTCACTCCAAAGCCGTTCTGCTCACTGACCGAGACGCACTATGATGTCACCCGAAGGGAGAAGATCGCTTACCAGGACCCGCTGATCGCTGAATTTGCCCGTCACTTTGGAAGACCTTCTTTCGAGATAGAGGTTGACCCGGAGACCCGGCTGGTCACTGCGGCAAAAGCGAAGCGAGATGCCGCCTGCGGCTGTGCCTCCTTCGCGGCTGAGCGCCTGGTGGGTGTTTCGGCGGATGAGGCGGAACAGGAAGGGGGCATGTTTCACCACCATTACCCCTGCCTGGCGAGTATGGGCATCGACATCGATTTCAGCGATACGCTGATGCATGTCTCCGGCAACATCATGCGCGATGAGATCGCAGATCAGGTCAAGCCCTTTAAACAGGTCAACTACATCGCCCCCGGCACGCGCAATGATGCTGGGAAGGAGGGGGAAACTAACGATGAAGAATAAGGTCAGGGGGCGGTCGTGATGACCAATTCGGCAAATGGATCAAACCTTAGGTTTGAAATCCAGTTCAGCATTACTGAGGAATATGATCGGCCGCAAACACACTGAGAATTACCGCATTAATAAACTCCAGCGGTTTCCCCATTTTAAGAAAACATCTTCCGACGATGAGCTAATATCATCGCCGGAAGAACTTAATTAACGCCATTCAAATGTAATGATCTTCAAATAATATTGTCATGCTGAGTCGGGGAAAAATCCTTCGGCCAATAGCCGAAGAGTAACCCCTTAAGCAAGTTCAAGATAAACTTAGCCGAAGCATCCCTGAGACCATAACCAACCAAATATTAGGAATTTCTTCATTTGCGCTACTTGTTTAGAATGACAATTATTTCTTCTTTTTCCCCTTAGCCTTCTTTTTCTTCTTGGCTTTCTTTTTTCCCTTTGTTCCTTTTGGCTCCGGAATCAACGCTACCACCTCGATCTCAAGGAGTGCCTGCAGTGGTAAAGCACTGACTGCAACAGTTGAACGGGCAGGTTTCCCTTCTTCAAAAAACTTGCCGTAAATCTCGTTCACCGCACTGAAATCCTTCATATAGCGTAGAAAGATGGTAGTTTTGACCACGTTTCCCAATTCCGTACCAGCAGCCGCCAGAACCGCCTGTAAATTTTTCATCACCTGCTCCACCTGGGCGGTAACATCTCCTGCTACCATCTGGCTGGTCTCGGGGTTGATAGCGATCTGGCCAGCCGTGTGGACAAAACTTCCCACCTTGACCGCTTGTGAATACGGCCCGATCGCTTGTGGTGCATTCGCAGTAGATATGATCTCTTTATCCATCTATCCTCTCCTTTATTAATTAAAGTGTTCCTCGAATCTGAGGCATTCTATTAAGTGCAATCCGTATTGAGAGATTATACTTTGACTCTCTGGTCTCACCAACAAGAGTAGATTACTTGAGATAGTCTATAATTAACCTAAGTTGCCACCTACATCCATTTCGTCATTCTGAGCGAGGAACGAGCGAAGAATCTCTACATTATTTGTCCTTTCTCGCTAACAATCTGGAGATTCTTCGTCGCTACGCTCCTCAGAATGACGTGGTAACCGGCGGGTAGCAACTTGAGTTAATTATTTGACTGATGGATTGTGAAATCGAACTTGCGAAAAGGACGAGAGCCCCTTGAACGCATTTGAAGAGCTTTTTTCCAGCCTGGAAGGTGGCCGGGTATTAGACGTCGCCACCGGAGAGGGTGGGTATGTCAACATCTTGAAGCGCTACTTGAAGAGCTACGCTATCGTCCTAGGGATTGATTCGGATGATAAGGTGTTGGCAGCTGCCCGGAACAATCACGAAAATCCAAATATCGAGTTTGTGCAGATGGATGCTGAACAGCTCGGGTTTAGAAGTGAGGAATTTGATATCGTCAATATCTCCGCTTCCCTCCACCATTTGGAGAATGTCACCCGTGTGCTCGGGGAAATGGTGCGCGCCCTGAAACCTGGTGGCAGATTCATTCTTACCGAGATGCATCGTGATGGGATGACCACAGCCCAATTTAACGCCATCCGCATCCACCATTGGGCAGCTGCAGTCGATTCCAGCCTGGGGGGACTGCATGACCGCACGTTCGCTCGCGACGAGCTGCTAAACTATATCGATGATCTCAACCTGAGCAATGTCATTGTCCGGGATTTCTCACATACAAACTCAAACCCTATGGATGAAAAAGCGATTAAATCCGTTGAAGGCTATCTCGACCAATACATGCTGCGTGCCCAGCAAGCACCAGGCAGTGATTCATTACTCCAGCAAGGTGAGGATTTAAGGCATGCTCTTCATGAGGAGGGTTTGCACAGAGAACCTGTTTTGCTACTGGTTGCTGAAAAACCTTAATGATGATAGTTTCGCCTATACGCATGAATAAATCAATCTGTTGTGTTCGAGTCAACCATAGGAGGGTGGATTTCGCCTTTATAATTCATCCAAACCTTACTCGTACTCCTCTTACAAATTGAATTAGCTGGACCAACACTTCCCTTTCCATAGGAGGCTTACATTGACCGACAACACCACTCAGGGAAAATTTCCAACCCAGGCCCAGGTAGTCATCATCGGCGGCGGGGTGATCGGCTGCAGCGTCGCCTACCACTTGACAAAGCTGGGTTGGCAGGACGTGCTGCTGCTAGAACGCTCCCAACTGACTTCAGGAACAACCTGGCA
>CALBUI010000119.1 GCA_937968125.1 uncultured Anaerolineales bacterium
TGGTATTGATGTTTCTATTGTTTTCCCCCCGGACACAGACACACCCCAATTAACTTATGAGAAGGAGCTCCAGCCGCCTGAAACGAAAGCGCTTTCAGGTGTTGCCGGCCTCATATCGCCAAATTGGGAAGACAAAGCGACACTTTTCACAGCTGAGCAAGTTGCTGATATGATCCTGCCTAAGATCGAGCAGCGAAAATATATGATCTTGCCTGGGTTCGAAATGAAAATGCTGTATTGGTTGAGCAGATTGTTTGGCAGTGGTATTTATCCGGTTTTGGATTGGATGATCGCCCGCGCCCAGCGAAACCTTCAAAAAGGAGACTGAAGTTATGGATATATTCGATAAATGCACTGATTTTACATACGCCAAAGAAGCCATGGAGGGAGGATTCTATCCCTATTTCATCCCCTTTTCGGAGAATGAAGGCACCGAGGTTGAATACGAGGATCGCAGGTTAATTATGTGCGGATCGAATAATTATTTAGGTCTCACCACGCATCCAAAGGTTCGTAAAGCCGCTCAGGATGCAATTGAACGTTACGGGACCAGCTGTACTGGCTCTCGCTTTGTTAACGGATCCTTGGACTTGCATGAAGAGCTCGAGGCGGAACTTGCAAAATTTGTCGGGAAAGAGGCTGCTCTGGTTTTCGCGACAGGAATGCAGGTGAACCTGGGGACAATTAGCGCTTTGGTCGGGCGTGGTGATACTGTCATTCTTGACAAATTTGATCATGCCAGTATTGTAGATGGCGCCCGGCTAGGTTGGGGACAGACCAAACGATTTCGTCACAACGATATGGATGATTTGGAACGTGTTCTAGCAAGCATTCCAGAAGAGCGCGGGAAAATGGTGGTCGTTGATGGTCTGTACAGCATGGAAGGAGATATCGCATTCTTGCCGGAAATTGTGCCGCTTTGCAAGCATTATGGTGCCCGCCTGATGGTGGACGATGCCCATTCGATTGGTGTTTTAGGGGAGGGTCGTGGTACCGCAGCGCATTTTGGTCTGACCGACGATGTGGACTTGATCATGGGCACTTTCAGCAAATCCCTGGCTTCGATCGGCGGATTTATCGCCGGGAGTGAAGATATCATTCACTATATTAAACACTTTGGGCGAGCTTTTATCTTCAGCGCCAGCATCTCACCACCGAATGCGACTGCTGCAATGGCTGCCCTTGAAGTTATCCAGGAAGAGCAAGAACGAGTGCAGAGAGTCAATGACATTGGCGAGAAGATGCGGGAACGTTACCTGGAAATTGGATTTGATATTGGATCTTCCGTTACACCGATCATCCCGATCATCATTGGCGATGACATGCGCACCGCAGTGGCATGGAAGTACCTCTTCGATAATGGTGTTTATGTCAATTGCGTAGTTGAACCAGCTGTCCCTTCAGGCAGGCAGCTGCTGCGGACGAGCTACATGGCTTCTCATACTGATGAGCAGCTCGATCAAGTTGTGGAAATTTTAAATGAGCTGGCCGTGATGATGGGTTTACCTGCATGAAATTGAAGGATTCCACTAAAATTGAGGTGGAAATTTCACAGATAGAACTCTTCGATAATTAATAACTCCCCAAGGCAATTAGGTGGAGAGGCATATGGCCGATTATTGTTTTGCTCGGTTTTACCATAGTTTAGCGGTATGGCGGTTTAGATTCGAGTAAGCGAGAATTTTAATCATCGCCAATCAAAACGAACCACGATTCTCTTCGAAAGTATTGCCACCTTCGATTCCCGTACTTCCAGGAAGCTATGCCTTACAACTAAGACTTGCGGACCAACAGGAATTGCAGGTTGGTCGTTTGGGGAAGTTCGATTTTCCTCCGGGAGAGTATGTTTATATCGGCAGCGCCTTAGGTCCGGGTGGGCTTCAGAAGCGCCTCAATCGACACTTGCGCGGCTTTGGACGCCTTCACTGGCACATCGATTGGTTGCGAGCTAAGGCTCATGTCACAGGATATTATTTTATTACCTCTACCAGCCGGCTTGAATGTGCGTGGAGCCAGGCGCTGATTAACCATCCATCCGCTAGAGTTCCCGCACATGGTTTTGGAGCCAGTGACTGCAGAGATTCTGAAAATCCTTGTCTTGCGCACCTGGTTTGGTTGCAGCCTGGTACCTCTCAGATGAAAATCCGAGAGGTTTTTTCGCAAGTGAGTGGATCGCAGGTCACCTATCGCAAATTCACATCCGATTCTTAGTCAGAGTTTGGGTACATCGAGTAAAATTTACCCCATGGATTCAACTGCGAAAATCACACCTAATTATTTACGTGATTACTTAACCCTGTTTGGAATAGGCGGCGTGATTATCTTCCTTGACCAAACGACGAAGATCCTGGTCAGGCGTAATTTAGCCTTAGGAGAATGGTGGTCGCCATGGGGATGGCTAGAACCTTATGCCCGAATTGTGAATTGGAAAAATACAGGTGCCGCATTCGGGATATTTCCAGGCCTCGGGGATGCCATCGCAATTCTGGCTATTGTGGTCGCCATCGCCATCGTCTACTATTTCCCTCGCGTTCCTCGGGAGGATTGGACCCTTAGACTGGCAATGGCGTTAACATTTAGTGGTGCACTTGGCAACTTAATCGATCGATTAACGATCGGCTGGGTGACGGATTTTATATCCATTTGGCGATTTCCTGTTTTCAATGTCGCTGATTTTTGTATCACCCTCGGTGTGATCGTACTGCTGATTGGCGTATGGTCACAGGAGAGAAATAAAGATAATGCACCAGGTTCGGCTGAGATAGATATATCACCTGATACTAGCAGCGATCAAATTCCAGAGGAGAATGTGGGTGAGAATTCGCCCTCCCCGGTAGAAATTGAGTTTAAGTCAGTGATAACTCGGTTTTTGAAGAGATTAAAGTTGTGAAGAGAAGCCGAACTTTGACAGGCAAGTTGCTTAAGAGAGCCTTGCGTCTGGAGTACATCGAGAAGTTAGGATTAAACATAAAACTGTGGCTAAGGTGACCCTCGGAAAGAAGGGTATCATATCTTTAAAATCGAGGATTCAACCCTATATATCCGTAAAAACAAACCAATTTACGAAGTAATTTATATCGATCAACCTACTGATTCGAAGGGCTCACCGGATATGTCCACCCCATACATATGGTGGCATAGTTTCCATGGAGTCCCATATCTGAGGGTAGTTTTGTCAACTGTGTCCATTTTTTCCATGTTTTGGTGCCTGGGTTGCACAGGAACATGAAGAAGGAATGGTGGCCTGTAAACTGTCCTAGATAATATCAAAATCAAATTAGGATTACGGATGTGTATTAATTTCCCGCTTGTCAATTCTATGTGAAGAAAATGATAGTAATTATTTCAATCTAGCTGGTGGGATTTGTGCCTTTCAATTCGAGAATCCTGTTTTGAAAGTTTTTAATTTCTGACTTCTTTTTTTCCGAAAAAAAGATATTTATTTGTTCATCTTCTGCCAATCTCAAGGAAAATTCAAGCAGATTTTCATCTTTCTCAATGATTGATCCCGAGTTGATTTTTTCTAAGGGGATAAACAGCCAGATACCCCCAAATCGTCGGTTACCGTTTTTGTTGTCACTCCCGGTATCCTTGATAATTATTAATACCTGTTTTGTCAGGATGCTGATATGGGTGGGTGAAATTGTCTGGTACAGGCTCTTCCCAAAGATGGATATTATTTTTGACCGGATTTCAGGTTGAAAAACGTGATCGATTACATGTTCGCCAGAAGATAACGCATCTTTCGCATAATTCATGAATTTAAAATCGATCTCGGACAGGTAGTCAAATGTTGCGAGTTCCGAGTCGTTTCTTGACTGGATATTATCATCCTTTGCTGCCCGAATCTGGTCTACAAATGGATGGAACATATACTCGGTGACTGTATTAAATCTCAAAGTGGATGAGGTAGAAGATCCATCATTTGTAAGTCCATTGATCCGGATCCATGCTTTAAGGAGAATTGACCCAGCTTCAATATAATTAATGTCCTGGATTGAATAACAATAATCGATTATTTGACCGTTTATGTTTTCCAGAACTAATATTTTATTTTCCAGGGAACAGATCAACTTTTCGTTTTCTTGTCGGAGAAAACCATTGAATTTTGGTGTAATCACTGAGTATGGAAAATTGTTGTTCCCATTAAATTGAGATTTATAGAAATCTTTATATGGATCCGGAACCATCTCGGGTGATTCGATCTCTTTTGCCCAAGATCCCTTGGTCTGCTCACTAGCTATTAGCAATGGGAGCTGATCCAAGTTGAAGTTTGTTATGCGATCCCATAAAGCTTTCAGGGTTTATATAACTCCTTTGTATTTGGGAACCTTGTATATCCGAAAAGAAAGTTTTCGAATGGAAATATTTTAATCCGGTAGTTTAAAGATCAAATTTTAATTGGGTAGAACAAACCTGATTTGTTGCTCCAGGATAAAATATCATCAACCTGGATTAATTGCTGCTGGGGAGATCCAATTTCTCGGTCTTGAGGGTCTTCCTGATCGATCCAACTTCTCTGATCCTGACCAGCTCAACTTCAAATCTGGAGCGATCCCCGCGATGGACAGCATGGTAGTATTCGATAGGTGTATCATCCTCCAGGTAGCTGACACTGTCTAACAAGATCAGAGGCGCACCAATCTCAATTTGCAGTAATTCTGCTTCCACCTGGTCAGCTGCGACCGCTTCAATAGATCGTCTTCCATAAGCAATTGTGACCCCACATTCATTTTCCAAAAATGCATACAGGGATTGGTTTGTAAGGTCAGTCTCTGCTAATTGAGGGCACAACTCATACGGTAGATAGCTAGAAACTATTACTATCGGCTCATCTGCGACAAAACGCAAACGTTTAATATCGATTACTGTTGTGCCAGGATCGACACCAAGGTATTCAGCGACTTTCTTTTCTGCAGGAATTACTTCATGGTGAAGAACTTGGGTTTCAATGCTGTGCCCGCGCTCCACCATGTCCTGGTAAAAACCAGTAAGTTTTTGTGCCAGGCTTTCGCTTATTTTCGGTTCAGAAACGAATGTTCCTTTGCCTTTTCTTCTCGTTATTAATCCTTCGAGTTCAATTTCTCGCAGTGATTGCCTCACCACGGTTCTGCTTATTCCATAGGCTTCACACAAATCTGGTTCACTTGGTATTTGATCACCAGCTTGCCACTCTCCAGATAGAATTTTTCCTTTAAGTGCTTCTATCAGTTGGATGTAGTAGGGGATGTTGCTGTTGAAGTCTATCGCATTGTTCGTGTCAGTCATTTGAAATCCTTATGCGAATCCTGAATTCATTGTCCCAACATGTAATTACATGATTACATGTTCATTATATATGAACTTGAACCGGTGGTCAAGATTCGTTTGCCCGGTATAGAGCAATTCATTATGCCCTGGAAACCGAGTGCTGATCTCCTTTCACCCACATAAGAAATCCAATCCAGTGACGAACACAATTATTTTTGTTGATCAGCTAGATAGATTGGTATCTGTAACATAAACGGTGGGTTTTTGTTTTTATCGCTTTCGACCCCCATATGTGGGGGAATTTCAGGCATTGTAACCGCCATATCTGCTGGTTGAAAATTCACCAACCGCCAATGTTACAAACACATAGATTGGATTCACTTGACAACTTTCAGAGCGGTATGTATAATGAAGTAATGTAATAACAGGATTACAGGATTGTAAACTTTGTTATTTATGCAATCCAAATACCCTTATCTAAATTCATCTACGTGAAAATAAGCAATCAATACTTGTACTGCAAGTTAATAGGAGCTGCTGATGGGAAATGAATCTTTCTCTGCTGGGCTGTGGGTTTTCGCCCAATCAGTTGAGAAATTCGGAGGTTATACAACATCATTATCCGTCGAAGAGCAAATAAAGGCTGCTGCTTCAGTTCCCGGGTTAAAAGGACTGGAATTGATTGCACCTTTGCATGTAACTGTAGAGAATGCGAAAGAAGTTAAGGGTTGGTTGGAAGATCTGGATCTTCAACCTGTTTCGGTCAATCCTTATGTGTGGACCGAACCAATTTGGAGAAGAGGCGCTCTTACGTCACCAGACAAGAAAGTGCGCCGTGAAGCCATAGATACAGCCAAGCGGGCCATCGACATCGGGCAGGTACTTGGCACCCGCAAGATGTGCCTTTGGCCAGGTGAAGATGGTTGGGACTACCATTTTCAAGCCTCCCATACACAATTATGGGATTGGACAACCGAAGCAGTTCGTGAGATTGCAGAATATGATCCCGAAACCCAAATCGGCCTTGAATATAAACACCATGAACCACGCACTCATATGCTGGTGAGCAATGCTGCAAAAACTGCACTCCTGGGAAGTGAACTCGGATTGCCTAATGTAGGCGGGTATTTGGACTTCGGACATGCTTTGATGAGCCGTGAAAATCCGGCCGAATCTGCCGCTTTATTAGCCAGGTCTGATCGCTTAGTGGGGGTGCACGTAAATGACAATTATGGCGGTGGGGACGATGACATCATGGTCGGTTCAGTGCATTTCTGGGCTATGATGGAATTCCTGTTCACTTTAGATCAAATCGGTTATGAAGGTTGGTTGACACTGGATTTGGTTCCCACACGAGAGAGTCCCGTGGATGCCTGTTCTCAAAGTATTGTTTCAATGAAAAATTACCAGCGCTTGCTCAACAAGATTGACCGTGAAATGTTAAAGCAAGCCCAGCAAGAATTGGATTCTGTATCATCCCAGCAGATTATCCAGGACATGCTAGCGTGATGCAGAATTTAATTCCCGAGATGTGTAAGAGACTAGAAGCGCTCAGTAATAAAAAGGAGGTGCACGAACAGAGATATATCCATGAATAAAAATCACCTGAATACCATTGAAATAAACAGTCTCTTTCAACTTAAACTCTAAGGAGAAGAAACAACATGTCCAAGAATACAGTCAACCGACGTGAATTCATGAAGATTATGGGTACCATGGCAGGCGCCGCAGCTCTAGCCAGCTGTGCCCCAGGACAGCAATCTGGAGAAACTGGTACTGGTGAAGCCATATACACCGGCACAGTAATCCGCACACTATCGAATGAATACCACGCAGCCTGGAATCGTGGGGGCCGAATATTTGCCGAATCAATAGGTCAAGGTCAATACAACCGACCATTGCTTTGCGAAGGCGATAGCGAGAAACAGCTGACCCTCATGCAAGCATTAATCTCCGAAGGTGGAGAGAATGTTGTTTTCAATATTGACCCCAACCAGTCACCGGATGCCAAGCCGATCGCAGATATGTGCGTCGAAGCAAAGGTTTATTTCATGACACAGTGGAATAAGCCCGATGACCTGCATCCCTGGGACTACGATCCCTATTGGGTAGCCCACATGGGTGTGGATGGCGTTCCTTCGGGTTATTATGTCGCAACTGAGCTGTTCAAAGCCATGGGCGGTTCAGGACAGATCGTTGCTTTGCAGGGCTTGCTGGCGAATGTTCCTGCGATCCAGCGATTTGATGGTCTGAAACAGGCTCTCGCGGAGAACTCAGGTATTGAGCTGCTTGAAGATCAAACCGCTGAATGGGATCGCACCAAGGCAGTTGCAGTAACCGAAGCATTCCTCGCAAAATATCCAGATGTGAAGGGTATTTGGGCTGCCAATGACAACATGGGCCTGGGTGCTCTGGAAGCTTTACGCACTGCTGGTTTAGCCGGTACAATTCCTGTGGTTGGCATCGATGGCACCAGTGAAGCAATCAATGCCACCATCACCGGTGAATTCGCGGCAACAGTAAACAATGACCCAATGTGGCAGGGTGGTATGGGCCTCTCCATTCCTTACAATGCCAAGATGGGTGTATTTGATCCTGCTGAAGAACCCCACGAGCACCGCGAATTCTACTTCGAACCCGTATATGTAAATACAGATAACGCCG
>CALBUI010000120.1 GCA_937968125.1 uncultured Anaerolineales bacterium
AGTTATTTGATTCATTACAAAACACCAATAAAATTATTCATTGACGATGTGCCCACTCCGACCACCTTGCTTCTCAATCAACCTGATATTCTGAATTCGCATCGTCTTTTCAGCAGATTTTGCCATATCATAGATAGTCAAAGCAGCTATCGAGACAGCAGTCAGCGCCTCCATTTCAACCCCCGTTTTACCGTAGGTTTTTGCAGAAGCGATAATTAATACTCCAGGAAGATCATGGTCAATTTCAAAATCAACTGTAACCTGGTTTAAAGGTAATGGGTGACAAAGGGGAATTAATTCCGCGGTTCGTTTAGCTCCCATCACGCCGGCAAGTTGAGAAACTCCAAGTACATCTCCTTTTGCGATAGAGTCAGTCTCGATGAGGGCCAATGTCTCGGCGCGCATAACAATTTCCCCCTTAGCAATTGCTACGCGAGAGGTGTCAGGTTTGTCACCGACATCAACCATGCGTGCCTGGCCTTTCTCATCAACGTGGGATAGTTCCGAGCTCATTGGAGAGAATTATAGCACTTTAGCCAATAGGGCTATGGAATAAATGTGATCGTAAATACTGTAAACTCTCATTAGAACCATTCGATAATTGATCAACTTTTTTGAAAGATTTTATCGATAAATGATGAATCTCCACATGTTATAATACGCCGCCATGACTAACAGATTTAATAAATGGAGAAATGGCTTAGCCAAAACCAGCAAAGCCACATTCGGTCAAATTGCTTCCTTGCTGGGGACAAGCGAGATCTCAGATGAAACTTATGAAGATCTAGAAGCTTTACTCATCAAGTCAGACCTGGGCATTGAAACGAGCGAAGCGCTGCTTGAGGTATTATGGGAGCGTGAACGCGAGGATGGTCTGACGAAGACCACAGAGCTAGCCGGATTACTCCGGGATGAACTTCGCCATCGACTTGATAGCCCACCTGAACTTGATTTCACTTCAATACCTACCATTATCCTCATCGTCGGTGTAAATGGTTCTGGGAAAACTACTACAATCGCAAAACTTGGAAAGCGGTATCAAGATCAGGATCTGCGGGTGATATTCGGTGCAGCTGATACATATCGCGCCGCTGCAGTTGACCAGCTCCAGGTTTGGGGTGAGAGGCTGAATATTCCGGTAATTGCTGGCCAGCAAGATGGTGATCCAGGTGCAGTCGCTTATGACACAGTACAGTCCGCTATGGCCAGAAATTCCGACCTGGCATTCATCGATACCGCCGGTAGACTGCACACTCGCTATAATCTGATGGAAGAATTAAAAAAGGTGCACCGTGTAGTCGGGAAAGCAATGCCAGGAGCGCCCCAAGCAGTTTGGCTAGTTATGGATGCCACTACAGGTCAAAATGCTCTACAGCAGGCACATGCCTTCAAAGAAGCTGTAGATGTCACCGGGGTTATACTGGCGAAGCTTGATTCCTCCGCAAGGGGTGGTATGGCCTTTGCCATCCAGCAAGAACTCGATCTACCAATCATTTTTGCTGGATTAGGAGAAGCGCCCGATGATTTACAACCTTTCGATCCTGACCTTTTTGTAGATGGGATCCTCGCTCAGCAGGAGTAAACAAAATGCAAGAGTTAATAGATCGCCTAAATGCAGTTCAACTGACATTCAATCACTTATTGGAGCGTCTTTGACTTACCTGCCAAGGAAGGGAAGTTAGCGGAACTAAATAAACAGGCTGAAGATCCTGATCTCTGGCAAGATCCCGAAAAGGCTCAGCGATTAATGAAGGAGATTTCTTCACTTAAGGACGAAGTGGAGGAATGGCAAACCCTCAGACAAAACATATCCGATACGCTTGAATTAGCCCAGCTGGACGATGAAAGTATGACCTCCGAGCTCGAGCGAGAGACGAAAGATATTGAGCGGGAGGTAGGTAAACGCGAATTTGAGGCCAAGTTATCCGGTCCTTACGACCTCGGAAATGCGCTGCTCGCTATCCATGCTGGCGCGGGTGGCACAGATTCCCAAGATTGGGCGGAGATGCTGCAAAGAATGTATCTGCGGTGGACAGAACGAAAAGGTTATTCCACCGATATTTTAGATCTAACTGCTGGTGAAGAAGCAGGAATAAAAAGTGTGACGATCTCTGTTGAAGGGCGCTATGCCTATGGTTATTTACGTTCTGAAAAAGGTGTTCACCGCCTTGTCCGGCTCTCCCCTTTTGATTCAGCCCATCGGAGGCACACATCCTTTGCGATGGTAGAAATTCTTCCGCAAGTTGAAAAAGATTCAGAAGTAGCTATCAACCAGGATGATTTGCGTATCGATGTTTTTCGATCCTCTGGAGCCGGAGGTCAGAACGTGCAGAAGAATGCCACGGCTATACGAATTACCCACCTTCCGACGGGGATTGTCGTAAGCTGCCAGAATGAAAGATCCCAGCTGCAAAACAAGCAAAACGCGATGACTGTTCTACGCTCACGACTTCTGGAGATAAAGCAACGGGAACAAGATGAGAAGATGGCTGAATTACGCGGCGAGTACCAAAAAGCCGAATGGGGCAGCCAGATTCGTTCTTATGTGCTTCACCCATACCAAATGGTCAAGGATCACCGCACAGATTTTGAGAAAGGCAATACACAGGCTGTGCTTGATGGGGATTTGGATGGATTTATTGAAGCATATTTGAAAAGCCAAGTTGGTGCAACTCAGGCTTGACATCTGTACTGGCGCCACGTATAATTTCCCCTGCCTGCCCATAGGGCAGGCGTTACTGTGAGTTTACAAGATTTAGGAGAGATCGTTTATGGCACCCCTACCCAAGAAAAAAATTTCGTCCGGACGTAGAAATCGCCGCCGGGCTCACCACGCATTAAAATCAAGAAATCTCGTCCAGTGTTCAAACTGCGGAGAAACCCGCTTGCCACACCATGTATGTGAGAATTGTGGATATTACCAAGGACGGGAGATCATCGAGGTCGAACAAGAGTAATTTACCAAGCGGACCGTTGAAATCACGGTCCGCATTTCATTTTTTCTCTTGAATGTCCCTTAATTCAGAAAAATTCGCTTTCATTTTCCCTGGTCAAGGTTCTCAATCAGTAGGCATGGGTCAACTGCTTACTGAAGAATTCCATCTTGCCCGGGAAACCTTTCAGGAAGCAGATAGCCTGCTTGGCTACCCATTGTCTTCGATCGCATGGGAAGGTCCGAAAGAACAATTAGACGATACGATTAATACCCAACCAGCCTTATTCGTTCATTCAATCGCTACTTTAAGAGTTATCTTGGATATTCACCCTGATGTGATTCCTGCCTTTGTCGCGGGACACTCGATGGGAGAGTTGAGCGCATTGGTTGCTGCTGGCTCGCTTAAGTTTGATGAAGGGTTGTTGCTGGTACGCTCTCGAGGTGAACTGATGAGGCAGGCTGGCGAATTATCTCCTGGTGGCATGGCTGCTATCCTCGGATTAGATATTGATACCCTTGAAAAGATTTGTAGTGATGCCAGTGAAGGCAATGAAATCGTACAAATCGCAAATGATAACTGCCCTGGCCAGGTGGTTATCTCCGGCGCCTCTGCGGCGCTCGATCGAGCTATGAGCAGTGCGAAAGAAGCTGGTGCTCGAAAAGTCATACCACTTGCAGTCAGCATCGCTGCCCATTCACCATTGATGGCACACGCTCAGGAAAGCTTTAACCAGGCAGTTGAAGCGGTCCATTTTATTGACCCGGTGACAACCATCATTGGAAATGTGAGCGCAAGTCCATTGAAAAATGTCGCAGAGATTGAAGAAGATTTGCAGGCCCAGTTGAATTCGAGAGTTCGTTGGACCGAGACGATCCAGCTTATGAGATCCGAAGGCGTATCGACATTTATTGAGATCGGAAATAATTCCGTCTTGGCTGGCTTACTTAAGAGAATTGACCGCAAGGCGCGCGGAATATCAATCGGAACTCCTGCTGATTTCGAAAAATTTACTCCCCTTCTTTGAACTCAGAGTTACCTCAACATAATAGGTACTGTATCATATTTCCATATTTGAGTATTTACAAAAAGAGAGAACTCCAATCTAATAAGGTTTACGACAACCGAAGAAAAGGAGTTGTAATGGACCCCAAAAACTGGACAGACTGGTAAGTAGGAATTAGACTCCAGGAAAGGGATCCACAATGACAAAGCGACGGAAATTTTCTCCAGATTTCAAAGCCCGGGTGGTGATGGAAATGCTCACTGAACAGAAAAGTGCAGCCCAGGCCAGCCGGGAATATGGTATCAAGGACTCGGTTCTGTCTCGCTGGAAACAAGAATTCATCGAGCGTTCTCCACAGTTGTTTGAGCAGGGCACAGTCAGTGATGATAGAGACCAACGCATTGCCGAATTGGAGCGGATGGTTGGGCGATTGGCAATGGAACTAGAGATGGCAAAAAAAGCATCCAGATACTTGAACTCAGGCCGGAACAAAAGCGGGAGATGGTGAGTATGTTGAGTGATCAAGAAGACTATCCGATTTCTGTGGCCTGTGACCTTCTGGAACTGGCACCAAGCACGTATTACTATCGACCAGTCGAAAGCGATGAAAGCGAGCTGGAAGAGGCGATTGAAGAAATTGCTGGTCAGTTCCCGGTCTATGGTACTCGTCGTGTAACGAACCAATTGCGGCGGTCTCCATACAGATTGACGGTCAATCGCAAACGAGTCCGGCGTATTATGGCCAAAAGGGAGCTACTGCGACCTGTAAAACGGCGTAAACGTCGCACAACAGACAGCCAACATCACTATCCTCGCTATCCAAACCTGGTTAAAAAGCTCAAAATCACCCACCCTGACCAAGTTTGGGTCAGTGATATCACCTACATTCGCTTACATCAAGAGTACGTGTACTTGGCTATCATCATGGATGTCTTTACACGGTCTATCCGAGGCTGGTGCTTGAGCCGCACACTTGATCAGGAGCTGACATTGATGGCTTTGCGAGCCGCTCTAGAAAACCATTTGCCTGAGATCCATCATAGCGACCAGGGCGTCCAGTATGCTGCATACGCTTATACAGACTTGCTGAAGGAGCACGGCGTCCAAATCAGCATGGCAGCTGTGGGAAAAGCCGAAGAAAACGGTTATGCTGAGCGCTTCATGCGAACTATTAAGGAAGAGGAGGTGAACCTATCGGAATATCTTGACTTTGGAGATGCCCATCAACAGATCGGGCGCTTTATCGAAGATGTCTACATGACCAAGCGCATCCATTCATCTCTGGGATACCTGACACCAGTGGAATATGAGTACGCCTGGTGGCAGTCCCAATTATTGGAGGCTTCCCCCTAAGAATGCCTCAAATAGTGTCCAGCTTTATGGGACCACTACACCCATCATGCGAACCACATTCGTTTCCCGTTGATATCTTTCTAACCCCACCATCTCATCCAACGGCTTGCGCCTTTTCCCTTCTCCATCTCGATACACGCGTCTCTTTATCTCCACTTCTCCAACTGCTGTGATTACCCGC